>CATNEU010000048.1 GCA_950097605.1 uncultured Oscillospiraceae bacterium
CCTCGATCCCCGAACGCGCCGCCTCTTCCACGATATATTGAATGGCCGGTTTATCCACAATGGGAAGCATTTCCTTCGGCATGGATTTAGAAGCCGGAAGAACTCTGGTTCCAAGCCCCGCAGCGGGGATGACTGCTTTTTTAATTTTCATATGCACTCTCCTTTGCATGTTTCTTCTGTTTCCCGCCTGCATCCGGCAGATTTAACCCAACAGCAGCGGCAGATACAAAGCCACCATATTCAGCAGCAGGCTGAGGCCCAGCAGCACGGCAAAAAACAACGCAATAGCGCGGATGCTCGCCCCGCCGCGGCGGGTCAGCTCGGTGCCGTAGTCGGCCCCTGCAACGCTCCCTTTTTTAATTTTCACAATCTTTTTAAAGGCGTGCTTTTTATACAGCAGGTTGGCCGTGATCGCAAAAAACACCCGAATGGCCGTTTTCACCACCATAAAGATGCTTGAAAGCATCATCAGCGTATCCTGCTGCGACAAGGTCAACTGCAAGCCCATATCCTCAAGGCCCAGCATCTGCGCCATTTCACTATACGAAAGCAGACTATCCGGAATCGACAGCACCAGCATTACCGCAATCAGCGCAAACCCTACCGCATACATCTTACGGTACAGAAAATAAAAACCCGAGAGGAAAAACGCAGGCCAGTTCCAATTGAAAATGGACTTTTTGGTTTTGCTGCTCATGTTTTCAAAACGCGGCAGAAAATAATGCGAGTTTGGCCCCACAAAAATAGCAAGATCCTTTGCGCTCACCCCGTCGATTTCCTCATTGGGGTTCACCCCGCCAAACGGAGTGGTGAACGGGTTTTGATGCTGCATTTGTTTGGCGTAGGCATCGCGCCTTTGTTCCTCGCTGGAGGACGTACCGTCTTCCTTCAGCGGCGTACCGCACACCTGGCAGAAGATCCCTTCCGGCGGGTTTTCAACGCCGCACCTTGGACAGCGGAACCCGCCTCCCACAAACCGGCCATATTCTTCGCGTTCGGCTTCCCTTTGCTTTTTTTGCTGTTCTTCAAAAACAAACGAGCCGTGTTCCTCCTGATGGAAGCAATGTCCGCTTTGCTGATAGCAGCTTCTGTGATGCGGCGTACCGCAAACGGGACAGACAACCACGTCCTCCCCTTCTTCAAAAGGCTGCTCGCAAACCGGACAGGATAAGCCCTTATACTCCATAGATCTCTCTCCTTAAAATACAGCGGCTGCCACCACGGGCGTCCGCAGTCAAACACCAGTGCATACAGCCGCCAGCTCCAGCTTTTCCGGACTGTTTTCGCGCAATCCGACATATCCAACTGCACACTGGCCGCAAAGCATGCAACAACTGGTTTCTATTATAAACGATTCTCTTTCAAAACACAAACGTATTTTATAGCGTTCAACCATTGGTAGTCATTTGCTGGAATAAATTTTTTATTGAAAAATCGTTGCGCCCATACCGGTAGTGCGTGTATAATTATATAAGTATTTTTTGATGAAAGGTGGCGTAAAACGATGATGGGAGATCTTCATTGCCACACAAAACTTTCGGATGGCTCTCTAGGTATCGAGGACAACATTGTACTTGCCAAACGATACGGACTGGACTTTCTGTCGATTACCGACCATGATACTCTCGCGGGCATCACGCGGGCAAAGGTCCTGGGAACCAGATACGGCGTGCACATTATTCCAGGTGTGGAATTTTCATGTATAGACCCGGTTAGGAACCGAAAAGTGCACATTCTCTGTTACCTCAGCGACAAACCCGACCGGCTGGAAGGCCTTTGTCACAGCACTTGCGAACAGCGCAAGACTGTCGGCAGAAATATGATTACAAAGGTCATGGACCTTTACCCCATCACGAAGGAGCAGATTGCCAAATATACGCTGGGCTGCGAATCCATCTATAAACAGCACATTATGCATGTGCTGATGGATATGGGGTACACCACCTCGATATACGGAGATCTGTTCCGCAAGCTATTTGATCCCAAAACCGGCCTTGTGTATGAGGAGCCGGAATACCCGGACGTCCGCGAGGTGTGCAAGCTGATCCGGCTGTCCAAAGGTATCCCTGTGCTTGCGCATCCAAGCGTGTACCAGAGCATGGATTTATTGGAGGAGCTCGCCGCGGAAAAATACATTGAAGGCGTGGAGCTTTGGCATCCGCGCAACAAACCGGAGGACATCCGGCGTATTGAAGAGATCGCCGCGGAAAACGGCTTGCTTTGCACCGGCGGCAGCGACTTTCACGGGATGTACGGTTCCCAGGCTGTGCCGATGGGTACCTGTACAACGCCGCAGGATAGCCTTGGAAAGCTGTTCGCAATAAAGGATAAACGATAGGGATTTGCTTATAACGCGCAGTTTTATACTGCGCGTTCGGCCTGTAATCCGGCCTGCTGCGCCCGAGCAAACGCCTGTCCGCATGGTCCTGCCGGCCTATGTCTTGGATACAGGTGAATTCCACATTTGCACGGCGCGGCTAAAACAAGCTTTTTTTCTGTATACGCCGCTTGAAAACCTGTGGGTTTCATCATAAAGAAAAAAATGATAAAGAGGTTGATAGTTTGGACACAAAACAACTGGCTTTACAAAAACACGAGGAGTGGAAAGGTAAGATCGAGGTGGTTTCCCGCGTATGCCTGCAAACACGGGAGGATCTCTCCCTGGCGTATACGCCGGGTGTGGCGCAGCCATGCCTGGCAATTGAAAAAGACCCCTCCCTCTCGTACACCCTCACCCGCCGGGCCAATCTCGTCGCTGTCATCACCGACGGCACGGCCGTTCTTGGGTTGGGCGATATTGGGCCCCTTGCGGCAATGCCCGTCATGGAGGGGAAATGCGCGCTGTTTAAAGCGTTTGCAGACGTGGACGCTTTTCCGCTCTGCGTCGCCTCCAAGGACGTGGACGAGATCGTCCGCACGGTTGCCCTGATCGGCGGCAGTTTCGGAGGCATCAATCTGGAGGACATTGCCGCGCCACGCTGCTTCGAGATTGAAAAAAAGCTCAAGGAACAACTGGACATCCCGGTCTTCCACGACGACCAGCACGGCACCGCCATTGTTGCCGGCGCGGCCCTGATCAACGCGGTTCAGGTCACCGGCCGGAAGCTCTCGGAAACCACCGTCGTCGTCAATGGCGCCGGCGCCGCCGGTATTGCCGTTTCCAAGCTGCTGCTTGCGCTCGGCGTAAAAGACCTGATTCTCTGCGACATTGAGGGGGCGATTTATCCGGGCGCTCCCAATCTCAACGACGCCCAGTCCGAAATGTTCCTTGTGACCAACCGCAGTGGAAAGAAAGGTTCGTTGGCCCAGGTATTGCAGGGGGCGGATGTATTCTTCGGCGTTTCCAAGCCAAACCTCGTAACCGCGCAGATGGTGCGGTCCATGGCGCCAAACCCCATCGTATTCGCCATGGCGAACCCGGTTCCCGAGATCCTGCCGGAGGACGCCAAACAGGGCGGCGCCGCCGTGGTCGGCACCGGACGTTCGGATTATCCCAATCAAATCAACAATGTGCTGGCGTTCCCGGGTGTATTCAAAGGCGCTCTCGCAGTCCGTGCAAAGGACATCACCGACTCGATGAAAGTGGCGGCCGCGCACGCAATCGCGGACGTCTTGCAGCCGGACGAGCTTTCGGAAACCCGCATCCTTCCCGATCCGTTTGACAAACGCGTGGCAACGGCCGTTGCGGCGGCTGTCGCCGAAACTGCGCGGCGCGAAGGACTCGCCCAAATCAACTAGGCTCACGTTGCGGCAGCGACCGCAACACCCCCTGTCTGCACAAGTGCTGCAAACTTCCGGATGAAGCTTGCAGCCATACAGACAACAAGGCCCATCCGCTCTTCCGGCGAGAAATCACCGGGCATTTTTACTTTGTTGGAGGTACATAGAGTCATGACCCACTCATATGAGACAAAAGGTGTTTGTTCCAGAAGAATTGATGTGACAATTGAAGACGGCATCGTGCAGGATGTGAAATTCACCGGCGGCTGCAACGGCAACACAAAGGGCATTGCTGCGCTGGCTGTTGGTTTTCCGGCGCAGGAAATCGCCGAAAAGCTCAAGGGCATCCGCTGCGGCGCAAGATCAACCTCCTGTCCCGAACAGTTGGCCTTTGCAATCGAGCAGGCGCTTGCGGGACACGCAAAATAAAGTGGCAGCGATATACGGAATCCATACAGGCCGTTCACATTTCGGTGATCCGGCCTGTTTTTTTATAACCGCGCGGGCTGCGCTTTGCACAGCGGCTATTTTTTTATATCTCATACAAAACAAAAAGGCTCGGTGGGAAATCCCACCGGGCCTTTTCTCATTTTCTAAGCGTTTTCTCCAGCTTCAGCGCGGCCTATTCCGCCGCATAGCCTTTGCTGGTCTTCACGCTCGGCAGATAGCTCTTGTTCGTGCAGGTCATATAGATCCTGCCGCCCTCTGCTTGCAGCTCCAGGTTCTCCATCGTCACCGAGGTTTCCCCTGCCGCCACCGGCGCGCTCACCGCAAACGGCTCCGCCGCGTCGATCGAGGTATACAGCGACACGATGTCGCCTTCCTTCAGGTTGCGCACCGTCACGGTGTCCGTCGCGCCCGCATTGTTCGCGATTTCCACGTCCGCCGGCAGGATCTTGATCGACTGCTGTGCATGCACTTTGTCATACAGCCGGAACTCATAAATCCTCGTTGCCCCCGAGCCGTCCACACTTCCCTGGTTCGGCTCCAGGATCTGCAGACGAATGTACCGCGCCGTTACCGGCTCTGCGAGAGTCCTTGTTATAATGTCCTCTTTGTTCCCGTCGAACTCATCCACTACCGTGAACGTCACGCCGTCGTTGCTCGCCAGAATCTGCGCCGACTTGGTGTTCCAATCGCGCGATTCTCCGGCTTCCGGATGGCCGCAGTTGATGATCTGGTATTCTTTGATCGTCTTCTCGCTGCCAAGGTCCAGCGTCAGATACGGCCGCGCCGCTGTCGAACACCATTTGCTTCTGGAGATCCTGCCGTCTATCGCATACTGTGGGCCTTCCGACCCGGTTGTATACGACGAAGCCGTCGCTTTCACGCCCAGCGAAGAAAGCGCAATGTTGTCACTGATATACGCCTGGCTGTAATCATATTCCGTCGGTTTCTCTTCGGCTCCGATGATGTACGCGCTCTCGTCCGCCATCTCCACGATGAACGGCTTCAGAATCTGCGTTCCCACGTCTACCGTAAACCGCTGCGGCTTGTTGTCCTTCAGCCGGTCCACTTTGCACTCTTCCATTGCCGCGATCTTTGCCACCGCTTCCATGCTGTTCGGCTCCCACGCTGCAAAGTCGCCGCTCTGCGCCGCCACCAGCGCGTTCATGCTCGCCACGCCTGCTTCTCCCAGCAGTTTCAGTGCGTCCAGGAACGGATCCAGCTCTTTCACAAGCGCCTCGTTCTCGCACTTCTCTTTGATGTTTGTGCACGCGTCGATCATCTTCTGGAATTCCGGTATCAGCTTCTCCGCATACGCCGTCGGGTCTTCCCCGGCTGCCAGCGCATCCCGGATTGCCTGGATGTCCTCTTTCAGATACCACGACTCCTCGAACAGGAACGCTCCGCTGGCTCCTCCGTCGTCCTTCAGATAGCAGCTGTTCGATGCAAACACCTGCAGATCCTCCGCCACTTCCGGCGCGATTTCACGGAACGAGCCCTCGAATGCGCGGTTGTAGTCATACGCATCCGTGTTCCATGTGTAATCCGCTATTCCATACAGCGCCTGCATCGATGCGTGCGCCTGGTTCATCGGGTTCGACACGAAGCCCGTCACGTTGTTCAGGTTCGTGTTCAGGTTCTTCATCGGTCCCATCAGCACTTTCGCGTCGCAGTAGTCGTTCACCGGGTAGTTCCACCATACCATGAGGTCTCTATCCGTTCCCGTCTGCTGCTTCGGCCAGTCGAATACCTCTTTCGAGATGTTCGACATCGTCGCCGCGCCTGTCCACATGATCTCGATATCGTCGTGCAGCGTGTTCACGAAATCTCTGAACGAGTACATGCTGTCTCCCCACGCCTGGCAATATCTCTTGCCTACCGTGATGATCGGCTTCACATCGCCCTTCGCCTTCACGAACTCCGTGTCGATCCGGTTGATAAAGTCCGCATGCTGCTGCATCGATCCTCTGTTCACATCGTCGAACATGATGCCGAACTGGCGCACGCCCAGGTCATATAGCTGCTGCATTTTCACTTTGCACGCCTCTACATCCGCTTCGCTGTTGAAGTTGATCGAGTCCCCCGGATGGATCGTCCACACAAAGTTGTAATTGTTCTCGTGGCCCGCCTGCGCGAGCTCTGCGATCTGCGCCGCTTCTTTTTCCGGGTACAGCTCTTTCCACTGTGCCCTGTGGTACGGGTCGTCCTTCGGCGCGTAGATGTATGTGTTCATCTTCTGCTCGCTTCCGAACGCCATCAGGTCCATTCTGTCCGTATGCGACCACGGATATCCATAGAACCCCTCGATGAAGCCCCTCGTTCCGATTTCCGGATAGTCGCTGACGTTCACTTCCGCAACCGTCTTCTCCGCGTATTCCTGCGCCAGGATGTCCGCCAGCGTTACCACGCCGTAGAACACGCCGTCCGCATCCGCCCCGACGATTGTGATGTTCCCGCCGCTCACCTGCAGCACATAGCCCTCTTTCTGCTCCGCCGCGCTCATGTCCGCGATGCCGAGGTCCGCCGAGCAGGCCGCGCAGTGCTCTCTGTCCGACGTCAGCAGGATGTTGGTTTTGCCCTCCACCGCCGCGTCCGATTTCGTATAGGTATAGCCGTTTGCCGCCAGGGCTTTTTCCAGCCGCGGCATGGTCGCTTCGTCGATATCGCCATGCGAGACAATGTTCACTTCGTCGGTGATCTTCATGCCGCCCATCGAAAGATATTCGATCGACTGCGGTACCGGCGAAATCTCCACTTTCTGCGGGCTGGCGATTGTAAACGTCAGCACGTTCGATTTGTTGCCCGCTTTGTCCACCGCTTTCACGCTGTGTTCGCCGTCGCCCTTCACAACGATTTCCGCCGCATAGGCATCCGCCGTCTCGCCGTCCACTGTGAACAGCACGTCTTCATTTGCTTGCACTGTAACATCGTTGATGGCCTGTCCGTCGATGATGTCGTCGCTGGAAAGGACAGGGGCCGTTTTGTCAATGACAACGACAAACGGTTCCGATACATTGCCGAGTTCGTCCATCGCCTTGACGGTATAGGTACCCTCTGCTCTGAGCTTCACAAAGTTTGCGATCTCGGTCGGCTCGCCGTCGTTGACGATGAACCGGCTCTTTTCGTTTGCCTTGACGGTTACGCCCTGCTGCACAAACCCACCGTTGGCAACCGGAGCCTGCGTTCCCTCGATCACTGCGGAGAGAACCGGCGCCGTCTTGTCAATGTTGGCTTTGTAGCCGCCGCCATAGTTGCCGGCCAGGTCGTATACATACACAACCGTCAGTCCGCTCTGTGCGATGGTGTACTCGGTGCCGGTTGCAACCGTAATACCATTCACAACAAAGTTCACTTGTTCATTGGCTGTGAGGGTAATATCCTGATTGGTCAACTGGCCCGACGGCACAGTTGCCGTAAAGGTCGGCTTGGTATTGTCGATGGTAAACGAAACCTCGGTCTCGTTGCCCGCCATGTCGGTCGCCTTGACGGTATACGCGCCTTCTTCAATGATGCGCAGGCCGTAGCCATAGTCCTCAGCCGCGACACCGTTGACTGTAAAGATCACTTTGCTGTCCGAACGGATGGTCACGCTGCCTCTTGCATAGCCGCTCTCCGGAACGCCCGTCAGAACCGGCGCCTCTTTGATGATGGTTACGCGATAGTAGGCTGTGTAGTTGCCGGCCTTGTCGATTGCACGGATATTGTAGACGCCCGATTCGGTCAGCACCAGCTCGGTGCCCTCCCCAATTTGTTCGTCTGCATTAAAGAACGTCACATATTCGTCTGCCGTAAAGGTCACATCCTGATTTGTATAGCCACTCTGTGCGCAGGTCGCTGTGAGGACCGGTTTGGTGCGGTCGATTGCAAACACAATCGTCTCGCTGCGGTTGCCCTCTGCGTCCACCGCCACAACGCTGTAGCTGCCTTCGTCGGACAGGCGCAGGGTGTTGGATACTCTGCCGGTCTCCACGCCGTTAACGAGCCAGGTGACCGCCTTGTCGGCCGTCAGGGTGACAGTGCCTCTGCTGGCGCCGCTCTCCGGTGCGCCTGTGACCACCGGTGCATCCGGATTCGCCGCGGGAACAAGGCCTTCAACGGCTGCTTCCAGGGCGTCGTATGCGTCGTCAACCTGCTGCTGTGTTGCAGCATTGTCCTCCAGAAGGCCCTGTGCGTACGTGAGTGCGCTCTCAAAGGCCGCCCAGCTATCCGGTGTGTAATCCGCTTCCACGCGGTCTTGGTTTGCTGCAACCAGCCCGGACAGAGCATCTTTGTTTACCGGAATTTCCTTCGGCGCCAGCAGACGGATTTCCGC
>CATNEU010000049.1 GCA_950097605.1 uncultured Oscillospiraceae bacterium
CGCAGCACGCGCACGTTATACAGGCGCGCCAGCGCCGTGGCAAACGCGAGCGCCAGCCCCAGCAGCAGAGACGCCAGCAGGATGGACAGCGTCACCGGAATCTTCTGCGCGATTTTGGGCACCGACTCCCACAAAAAGCCCGCGTCGAACAGCTTTTCCATCGTCTTCCCCCTTTCCAGAAAATACGAAAGCTATTGGGCTAAATCCTCGCCCAGCCACTCGGTCGACAGCCGGGACAGCGTGCCGTCGGCACGCATCTGCCGCACCGCCTCATCAAAGGCTTCGAGCGGCTCCCGCAGAGATTCGTCCCGGCGCCAGATGGGATACACGGCCTGCGCGTCGAGCAGCTCTCCAACCGTTTTGACCTGCATACCGTTTTCCTGCTGCTTCACCAGCACCTGTGCGGGCTGGGCCAGGCAGGCCTCCACCTTGCCTGTCGCAACCAGCAGGACCGGGTCGGCGGCGCCGTCGCGGTAGACGACGTTGATCGGCTGGCCGGGATTTTCGGCGTTGAACGCCTCCACCACGACATTGGAGCTTTCCGATGGATTCATCGACAGTGTTTTGCCGCGCAGGTCCGCCAGCCCGGTGATGCCGCTGTCCGCGGCAACCGTCACCTGCACGCCGGTACGCAGATAACTCTCGCCGCCAAACCAAAACTTCTGTTCCCGCTCGGCGTTCTTGCCAAGCTGGTAAACAATCATATCCAAGCGGCCGCTTTCCAGCCCCAGAATCAAGCCGGTCATATCCAGCGGCTCATACACAAACCGCACCTCGGGAATCCGGCGGTCGATCTCCCGCAAAAGCGCCGGTTCAAACCCCGCGGGCGCCCCGTCCCGGTCGATATACGCATAGGGGCGAAAAGTGTTGCCGACGCCTACGCGCAGCGTGCGCACCCCGTCCGCGTCCGTCTGGCTGTTACCGCCGGCGGTATCCGAGCCGCTGCAGCCCGACAGTATAAAGGCAAACAGCAAAACAGCGGCAATCCAGAATTTTGTAATTTTCATATGGTCTCTCTCCTATCAGCTTATGAATATGGGGGATGGGTCCTCCCATCCCGGCAAAAACACAGCGGCGGCACACAAAAAGGGCCGGCCGGCAAACAGCCGGTCGGCCCTTTGGATGCACCCGCCTTCCCCGCGTTATGCACACCGCCGCTCAAGCTGCCCGAACTGCATGGCAAAGCCCATGATGCAACACATCATGTTCTGACAGCAAGCACAGCAAAAGGCGGTTGGAAACATCGGATCTTCCTCTTTTCTCAAATCATAGTAATCTAGTATGAATAAAGGTTTATCTGTATTATACGGGGAAAAGACCCGCTTGTCAATGCTTCTCCCTCGATTCTCCTGTATTTGGAAACCAATTGCGAGGCCCCCTACTACCGTCTGTGCGGTGGTAGGGGGGGGCCTTGTCCTCTCACATGGCGTTTAAAAAATCCGCCGCTTCGCCGTTGGGGTTGGCATAAGCCGTCGCTTCCATCATCCGGTCGTAATACTCCAGACCATGCACCAAGATGGGCAGCGGCCTGCCAAACTGTTTTGGCAGGATGCCCTCCTCCTGGATTCTACGGGCGACCGCCGCGACAACCCGCACCAGCTCCGGATAGCCAACCGGTTCGAGCATCTCCCCGGTTTCATACCCGATGTTTGCAACGCCGGTTTCCGCATACCAGGCGAAGAGCTTCTCCATCCCCTCGTTCCCCTCCTCGGCGTCGATGATAAACGTTTCATCCTGCCGCCAGAAGGCATAGTTCCAGCGCTCCTCGCACAGAGGGCCCGCGTGTTCGCAGTCCTCCTCTGTGTTATAGCTGACCGCAAAAACGCCGACGTTTTCGGTGCCCCGATAAACATACGCCTCGTTGGAGTACACAAAAAACGAAATGGCGTAAATTCCCTCCTCCTGCCAGGAGCGGATGACCGGCACCACCCTGTCGTATACATACTGTTCAAAATCCATATGTGCCTCCCTCCTTTTTGCCATTGCGGTTTCTATCTGTATTATAAAGCACCCCGCATGCACCTTCCATGCATATTTCATCCAATTCCGTCCGCAAGCCGCTGTGCAAATTTCATCCGTTTTGGCCTATTTTTACACGATTCCGCCGGGGTTTTACAGGATCTTGACGCGCTCTTTTCCACATCCTGCTTGGCTGCCCGGCCCGGCGGCGGTATGCTATAGATAAAGCAACGCCCAACGCTAAAATAAAAGGGAGGCCTGCCCGCCATGGCGCCTGCAACCACCAAACGCAAAGCAATCATATGGGGTCTCGCTCTGCTGCTGGCCGCCGCGCTCTGCTGCGGATGGCTGCTGCTGCGGGACCAGCCCGCCGCCGGCGGCCTGTCCTACCGGCCCGAAAAGGACGCCGTGGACTGGAACCAGAGCATCGGCGGGGAAGCCAAAGACGGGATTCAAATACCCGGCTATGGCGCCCTCACCTTTCCGGCGGACAGCAAAAAAGCGCCGCTCGTGCTGCCCAACCCGGCGGAAAACACCTGCAGCTTTGTATATAAGCTGTACCTAGAGGGGGAAAGCGTGCCTATATACACCTCGGGCGCCATTCTGCCCGGCAAAGCCGTGACGGAGATTGCGCTGGAACGCGGGCTTCCCGACGGCACCTATCACCTGACCATCCAGGTGCTGACCTTCGATTTGGAATCCGGCGCGCCGCAAAACGGCGCCGAGATCCAAACCGTGCTGCAAGTGATATAACGGCGTTCCGCGCAGCCTGCGCGGGCCCCCTTATATAGATCATCAAAAGGAGTTTGAAGAGATGAAAACGAGAATTTTAACCGCTGGAACGGCGTTGGCACTCTGCCTGACGATGGGAGCCGCCGCTCTGCCGGCCTCCGCCGCAAGCGCGGATGCGTCCTCCACAGATTCGCTTGGAACCGCATTTTCCTATACCTACCAAAACGACCCGACCTATACCGTGACGATCCCGTCCGCCATTGAAATGGATGCGAACGGCACCCAGGTTTCCATTGCCGCTGAAAACGTTGCCAACCTCGACGGCAAAAAGATCTCCGTGACCATTGCGGGCACCCAATACTTCCGCAACCAGATGGTATTGGAGGGCATTGACGGCAAGGGCATGAAAAAAACGCTGCGCTACCAGATCGAGACTGCCGCCGGCGAGGTGATCGAGACCACCGGCACCGACACCGCGACCGGAAGAGAGCTGGCCTCCTTCACGGAAAACGGCGCCGTCTGCTACACCGTCAAACCGGTGCTGCACCCGACAACCGCAAAAGGCGTCACCTACACCGGCAGCATGACCTATGGCATCTCGGTTGCCGACGCCGACTAATCCCATCCTCCGGCGCAGAAACGCCAAATACCTGCTTGCGGGTGTGCTGGCAGCGGCCGCGCTGTGTGCCTGCACGGGCAGTGCTGCCGCTGTGCAGGGTTCCCCCGCAACATCCATCTCGATCACGCTGCCGGAAAGCGCCGGAGAGACACCGGACGCCGGCGAGAACAGCAATTCCCCCTCCACAGGCGGCCGTTTTTCAAAACGGCCTCTGCTTCTGGCCCTGACAACATCCGGGCTGCTGCTCGCAGCTCTTTGTAAAACCCGAAAGCAGCCACAGAAATCTTAATACCTCTGCAAAGAGGGCAGGCGTATGCAGCACGCCTGCCCTCTTTGCCACCGCAAAATCCGTGCCCGCGCCGTACCAACCCGGCGTTTTTTTCATACAATGAAAAAAAAACACAAAGGCGGTGTACCTATATGGACATCCATGTGATACAGCCGGGCGATACCGTTTGGAAGCTTGCCCAGCAATATGGCGTATCCCCCGAACGGATCATCAGCGACAACCGGCTAATCAACCCGCGGAACCTCGTGGTTGGGCAGGCGCTGTTGATTTTGCAGCCCGAAACGGTCTATACCATCCGCCCGGGCGATACTTTGACCTCCATTGCGGCGCAGTTTGGCGTCCCGGTTGTCACACTGTATCAAAACAACCCCGAGCTGACCACCACGCCGGTGCTGCAGCCCGGCCGCACGATCACCATCCGGTTTGCAGGTGGAAAAACCCGAACCATCACAGTCAACGCCTACGCCTATCCGGACATCCGGCGGGATGTCCTCGCACACGCGCTGCCCAGCCTGACCTATCTGACCATTTTCGGCTACGGCTTCACAACCGAAGGCGAGCTGATCGGCATTGATGACCAACCGCTGATCAACCTCGCCTACGAGTTCGGCACAGCGCCGGTCATGCTGCTCTCCTCAATCACCGAGACAGGCACTTTCAGCGGCGAGCGTGCCAGCCTTCTATTTCAGGACACCGCTCTGCAAAACAAAGTGCTCGACAATATCCTGCTGGTGATGCGGGAAAAAGGCTATGTCGGGCTGGACGTGGATTTTGAATACATCCAGCCCGAGGACAGCGCGGCATACGTAGGTTTCCTGCAAAACGCGACCGCCCGTCTGCATGCCGAGGGCTATTTTGTGAACACCGACCTCGCACCTAAGACCTCCTCGCGGCAGCGGGGTCTGCTCTATGAGGCGCACGACTACGGCTCGATCGGCGCGGTCTCGGATACCGTGCTGCTTATGACCTACGAGTGGGGGTATACCTATGGCCCGCCGCTCGCCGTCGCGCCGCTCGACAGAGTGCGTGAAGTTGTCGAATACGCGGTCACGCAAATACCCGTGCGAAAAATTCTCATGGGTATCCCCAACTACGGCTACGACTGGGCACTGCCGTTTGTGCGGGGCGTTACAAGGGCGCCCGCCATCGGCAACGAGTACGCCGTGCAGATTGCAGGGCGGTATGGCGCGGAAATTCTCTTTGACGAGACTGCGCAGTCCCCGCATTTTAACTACTGGGGCTCAACCGGCGTGCAGCACGAAGTCTGGTTTGAGGACATCCGCAGCATCCAGGCCAAATGCAACCTCATGGACGAATTCGGCCTGCTTGGCTGCGGCTATTGGAACGCGATGCGCCCGTTTGCCCAAAACTGGCTCTATCTGAGCTACCGCTATGACATCCGCAAGGTCGTATGACGCGAAAGCGCCGGTTCCCGCCGTCATTTCCCGGGAAAGCAGAGAAGCCCCCGCGCGTTTTACAACGCGTGGGGGCTTCTCCATCCACCAATCGGCTGCACAGTCTTATCCGGAAATCCCCTGTAAAAACCGCCGGACTTCCCGGGTATTGCGCAAGACCACAAGCTGTTTGCCGGAAGTCTGCTGCAAGCGTTTGAGAATCTCGGGCCGGCCTTCTTTGGGAAACCGCCACACAAACCGCAGCAGTCCGGCGTCCAGCCGCTCCCTGCATCCCTGGGCCATGTCCGCGCGCGTTCTGCCCAGGTGTGTCCACCATCTCTTCACCACCCGGAACAGGCAAACCCGCCGCTTACAGTCCAAAAACAGGATGGTATCCGCTCTGCCAATCCGGATATCCAAGCTGCTTTGGTAGTTGCCGTCGGCAATCCAGCGTTCGCCGGATATAAGCGCTTTCTGCTTGGCGCGCCATTCCTCCCGGGGCGTGGCCACCCAGCCCGCCCGCCAATACTCTTTGTCGAGATGCACAACCGGCAGCCCGGTCAAGCGCTGCAATTGCAGCGCCAGCGTGGTTTTGCCGCTGCCGCTGCATCCGATAATCATTATTTTTGGGCCCAACCGGGGAGCCTCCATAGGGGCGCCTCCTCTCTGCCGGTACTGTGCGGCGTACATACAAGTTCATTATATACGAAAAGCCTGCCATTTCAAATAGAAATCGCAGGCTTTGTTTGCATCTGACCGTTTTTCACCCGATACACGCCCGCAGGCGCCCCGGTTGAAAAAAGAGAAGGGCCTAAATAGAAAGACGTATTTTTAGAATTACGGTTTTAACACGACCTTGATGCAGCCGTCCTGTTTGTTGTCGAAAATGGAGTAGCCCTTGCTGCCTTCCTCCAGCTTCAGCGTGTGTGTGATGATGTCCGTCGCGTCGAATTCGCCCCTTTGAATCGACTCCAAGATCGGCTTCACATATTGCTGGGCCGGACATTGTCCCATTCGCAGGGTGATGTTGCGGGAAAAGAAATTTCCCAGCGGGAAGGTGTTGTAGCGGCCGCCGTATACGCCCACCATGGCCACCGTGCCGCATTTGCGCACCGCCTCGGAGGAAATCTCGATGGCGGATTTGGAGCCGGCCTGCAATTTCAGCGCCGCTTCCATTTTCTCCAGCACGGACATTTTCCCATCCATACCCACACAGTCGATTACCACGTCTGCGCCGCCGTGCGTTCGCTCCTTGATTTCCAGGCCCGTATTGTCGTATTCCTCGAAGTTTATGGTTTCCACGCCATAGCTTTCCGCGTGCCGGAGCCGATACTCCACACTGTCCACGGCGATGATCCGCTTTGCGCCCAGCAAAATACACCATTTGATGGTGAGCAGCCCCACCGGGCCGCAGCCCAGCACCACCACCGTATCCCCCGGCTTGACGCCGCCAATGTCCACACCCCAGCGGGAGGTGGGAAGGATGTCGGTCAAAAACAGCACCTGCTCGTCGGTCAGCTCCTGCGGCACCGCCACCGGGCCAACATTCGCATAGGGCACCCGCAGATATTCCGCCTGTCCCCCGGCATAGCCCCCGTAGGCGTCGGAATAGCCGAACAAGCCGCCTGCTTCGCCGTTGGGATTGGAATTGTCGCACTGGCTGTAATGGCCGTGCTCACAAAAAAAGCAGTGGCCGCAGGCAACCGGGAAGGGCACGATGACCCGGTCGCCCTTTTTGACGCTGGTAACGCCCGTTCCCGCCTCCTCCACAATGCCCATGGTCTCGTGGCCCAGGATAAAGCCCGGTTTCATGGCCGGAACCCTGCCGTGGATCAAATGCAGGTCGGACCCGCATATCGCGGTGGAAGTGACCTTCACAATGATATCGTCGTTGTTTTGTATCGTGGGGTCGGGTACCTTTTCCACCCGAACGTCCTTGACGCCCTCGTAGACAATCGCTTTCATCAATCGCGTGCTCCTTTCTGTCTTTTATAGAAACGGCCGCAGGTCCACGGCAAGCTGCTCCTCCAGTTGAATCAGCCGTTTGGTGATCTCTTTGGATTTTTCATCCGCCGCCTCATATTGGTTTAAATACCGGTGCAGGGACTTTACACCCATGTTGCAGCCGTCCGTAATCAAGTCCGCAACGGTCTTGTCCGAATCGTCCAAGCTGAGTTTCACGTTGGTTTTGATCCACGACATCCCCTTCGCCATGGGACTGGGGTCTTTCCCTTCATCCTGGTATTCGTTGAGCAGAAGCTGGATTTCCTCTTGCAGCCGGTCGTGCTCCCCCTTGCAGTTGGAGAGGGTGTTTCGCAGCTCCTCCCGGTGTGTATATTCCAGAACATCGTCGATGGACGCCACGCCCATTTTGATACCCGCGTCGCATTCGCGCAGCAATCTGACGGTATCCTGTTCGATCATGCAATCACGCTCCTTTCAATTTCTCTGCTTCTAGTTTGCCGCCGGAGGCGGAAAAGATACGTTTTGGATGGCGCATCGGCGGCAAACCGGCATAAAAAAGCGGGGCTTCCGGCCTGCACAGTCAGGCGGAAACCCCGCTTTTATGGAAAGCATCTATATTTTTTTCAGGCTGTGCCTTTACTCCGCAAAAAGCAAAAGCGTATCAACACAAAAAATAAGGCGGACATCTCAGATGTCCGCCTTATTTGGTGGGAGATGGTGGATTCGAACCACCGAAGTCGAAAGACAACAGATTTACAGTCTGCCCCCTTTGGCCGCTCGGGAAATCTCCCCCATACGTGGAGCTGGTGGACGGACTCGAACCCCCGACCTGCTGATTACAAATCAGCTGCTCTACCAACTGAGCTACACCAGCTTGTTTTTCAGAACGATTTATATTTTAACACAGGGGGCGTTCTTTGTCAACAATCTATTTCACTTTTTTGTTGTTTTTTTGCACAACCGCTTGGAACAGAGCGAACCAAAGGAGGTGCCGTCTCCCACTCAGTCCCCTTGCCGCTGCCCACGTATCAGCCGTTCCATGTTGCCGCGCATGCGCTGCAGCAGCGCGGAGGCTTGTTCTATCTCATCCGTGCCGAAGCCGGTATAGAGCACCTCGTGCAGCCGGTCGATCACCGCATGGATTTCCTCCCGCACGGCGAGGGCCTGTTCGGTTGCAAAAATGTGGTTGACGCGGCGGTCGTTTTCGTCGGTTTCGCGGCGGACCAGCCCGGCCCGTTCAAGCTGCGCAATCCCTCTTGCGGTGGTCCCCTTGTCCATACAGGCGCCCTGCGCAATCCCCTCCTGGGTGATGCCCGGATGCCGATAGACCTGCATCAGAAACGGAAGCTGGCCCACCTGCAGCGGCAGCCCCCTCCTTGCAAGCTCCTCCGCAAAAAACTGCTGGGAATACCGGTAGAGGACCGAAATGGTGCGGTTGATCGCGGGCTTTGTCATACCAGCGGCTCCTTTCCCATCATCCCGTCGCGCATCAACTTCAGCTCCC
>CATNEU010000050.1 GCA_950097605.1 uncultured Oscillospiraceae bacterium
GGTTTCTTATTAAAAGAATAACTTTGGCTACCATGCGCCTGCATTTTGGTGTATACTGAAATCACGCGTAAAAAGGTTTGATAGGGGGTGTGAAGATGCAGGAAATACAAAACGGCGCCTGTGCGCTTTGTCCGCGCGCATGCGGCGCGGACCGGGCCAGCCAGGTGGGCGTTTGCGGCGGCGGCGCATCGGTGAAGGCGGCCCGGGCGGCCCTGCATTTTTGGGAGGAGCCCTGTATCAGCGGTTCGCGGGGATCGGGCGCCGTTTTCTTTTCAGGCTGCCCGCTGCGGTGCTGCTTCTGCCAGAACCATTCGATAAGCGCCGGAAATTTCGGAAAAGAGATTTCATCTGAGACGCTTTCCGATATCTTTCTGCGATTGCAGGAGGCGGGTGCGCACAATATCAATTTGGTGGGGCCCATGCATTACGCGCCCTGGGTGCTGCGTGCGCTTGACCGCGTGAAGCACCGGCTTTTGGTGCCTGTCGTATGCAATTCCAGCGGATATGAACGGGTGGATACGCTGCGGTTGTTTGACGGTTATATCGACATCTATCTGCCGGATTTGAAATATGTGGACCCGCAGAGAGCGGCCCGGTATTCCGGTGCGCCCGATTATTTTAAAGTGGCGTCCAAAGCTCTGCCCGAAATGTTCCGCCAGACGGGCGGGATTCAAATAGACGGCAAAGGGATTATGCAAAAAGGCATGGTGATCCGGCATCTTGTGATGCCCAAAGGGCGTTTTGATTCTTTGGCGGTATTGGAGTGGATTGCCGCGCAATTCCGTTCGGAGGATGTGTTCGTTAGCATCATGAGCCAATATACCCCGTTTCACCAGAGCAGCGCATACCCGGAAATCAACCGGCGGGTCTCCACCTTTGAATACAACACGGTTGTGGACAGGGCTGTTTCGCTGGGGCTGCGGGGCTATATGCAGGAGAAAAGCGCCGCAAAAGAGGAATATACGCCGTTATTCGACCTGACCGGTATTGTCTGACGCTTTTTCTGGAAGTACAAGAGGCGCGCAGGAGGATGTGGGCGTAAATCCCCGCTCCTGCCGATATTGTCTTTACAAATTCTCCAGAAAGAACATAGGGGCCGTCGGGGTATTAAAAACTACCAGGGGCCTGGGAAATGGAAATAAACACATCAATTGACCTATAGAAAACACTGTTTTATAGTTTTTTATTGATTTGAAGAATGTTTCCTGTAATATTCATCCAAGGCTTTTCTCTTCCACAATTTTTCTGAAAAGATGCCGCTGTAATGCGCCTTTTCGGCTTTGTGCGCATGGTAGAAGGGGGGCTGATTGCAAGGCAAGCCGCGCCGTTTCTCTTGTGCGGGGGAGAGAATTCTGTTTTGGAAATTGATTTTCTACAGATTCTCTGAAACGAATGGGGAAAACCATCGTTTTTTTGCGATATTTGATCTGTCATATTTGGCAGAAATGTTGTATAATGATCAACGTATAGCAATCAGGTATATGAAGGACAGGTTATTACATGAGTATGAATAAAAACATCGAGGCCGGATGTGTCGGCCTTGTTTTGGAGCTTTTCCGCAGGGAGGCGGCGGGCTCTTCCCCCGGCCCGGAACGGGGACAGGATGCGCGCGCGCCGTCTGCGTACCAGTGGGAGGCGGTTACGGAGCAGGTGTGGCGGGACGCACTCGCCTTTTGTGTTGCCCATTCGATCACGGCGGTGATCTTTGAAGCAATTGTGCGGCTGCCGGAGGACCGCAGGCCGCCGCAGGAGGTTTGGAACGTCTGGCAGGCCCATGCGCAGAATACGGTTTTGAATTATTATCGCTATGCAGGGCTGACCGGCATGGTCTGCCGGATGTTTGCGGAAAACGGTGTCCATGCGGTTGTTCTCAAAGGCGTCACCCTCAGTGCATGCTACCCGGTGCAGGAGTCGCGCAAGATGGCGGATGTAGATATTCTCGTAGCCAGCCCGGCGGAATACCAGAAAGCCGTGGACCTGCTGCGTGCGCAGGGATATGGACGCTGCCATGCCGGGAAACACGATGTTGCCCACCATGAAACCTTTGTGTACAAACAGGGTGAGGAGGGCAAGCCGTTGTTCCTGGAGCTGCACAACGCGCTGATAGACGGCCTTGGCATGGAAGATGCGGACCGGCGACTTGCGGAGGTTTCCCGGGAAATTGCAAGCGGCCTCTCTGAAATGGACCTGTTTGGAAACAAGATTGCCGTGCTGGAACCGACAAGAGACGCGTTTTATTTGCTGCTGCATATGACGGCGCACTTTGAAGTCTGCGGGTTTGGCGTGCGCCAGCTTTTTGATTGGGTGTTTTTCCTGCAACGTTGGCAGGCCCGGCTCGACGTGCCGCAGTTGGAGTCCTGGTGTGCCGCAATGGGCCTGGAAGGCCTGTTGCAGGCGGTCACGGCGATCTGTGTCGAACGTCTTGGACTGTCCGAGGCCTGCTGCCCCTGGTATAGGGAAAATCTGGTCAGTGACGCCACGAACAACGCGCTGTTTGCAGACATCCTTGCAAGCGGGGACTTTGGCAAAAGCGATCGAACAAGAATGATGCGCCTGTCATTTCAAAGCGCTGTGCAGACTGGCCGGGAAAGCCGCCTGCACCATTATCTGTTTGCCTTTCATAACCAAACCTGCGACCGTTTTCCCGCCGGGAAGCGATGCCCGGCTTTGCTGCCTTTTCTCTGGTGTGCCGCAGGCTTTATTTTTCTGTATAACAACCTATTTAAAAGGAAAACGTCGGCGAGACAGGTTATGGATACCTATTACAGGCGCATGCGCATTTTTCAAGATCTGCGCCTGCTGCAAAAAAAGGATGGGGATCATGCGGGTACGTAATATCAGCTTGGATAAAAAAACACTGCGGCGTGCCCGCGACATATTCCGCTGGATTTTCGGCCGGGCAAAGGGGTATTACACGGTGCTTTTGCTCTACATACTGCTCGGCGCCGCCGCTTCGATTCTGGGCATCCTTTATGTTTGGTTTTTCAAAGAGATGGTGGATATCGCAACGGGCGCCGTGGCGGGCACCATCTACACCGCAATCTTCCAAATAGCCGCCGTGCTTGCGGGACAGGCAATCCTGCAAGCGGTCAGTTCGATGATGATTGTACGGGTGGTCGGCAGCATGACCAACCGCGCCAAGCAGCAGGCGTTTGACGCGCTTTTGCACAGCAAATGGATACAGCTCTGCGGCTATCACAGCGGAGACCTGCTGACCCGTATCAGCAGCGATACGGGCACTGTCGTCAATTTGCTGACATCGGTTGTGCCGGGCATTCTGACCACAGTGGTGCGGCTGGCGGCCGCGTTTGGCACCATGCTTGTGCTCGATCCGCTCGTCGCGCTTGTGAGCCTCAGCGCGTCGCCGATTATCCTGGTAATCGGGCGGCTGTATGTGAAAAAGATGAAGGGCTATAACCGGGAATACCAGCAAGCCTCCGCCGCCAACAACAGCTTTGTGCAGGAATCTCTGCAAAACGCATTTGTCATCAAGGCGTTTGGAGTTGCAGGCTCGCTTTCCGAAAAACTTGCGGCGCTGCAGGAACGGCAGCTCGGTATTGCCGTGAAGAGGGGCAAGGTCGGCGTTGCATCGAGCATCACGATGTCGCTCGGCTTTTCGGCGGGGTATCTTTTGGCGTTTTTGCTGGGCGCATGGCGGCTCAGTGCCGGCATGATTACGTTTGGAACCATGACGGCTTTTTTGCAGCTGATTTCGCAGGTGCAGGCGCCGGTTTTGTCCCTTTCCTCTATGCTGCCCTCGTTTGTAACCGCCTATGTTTCTGCAGAAAGGCTGATTGAGATTACCTCGCTCGACAAAGAGGAGGCCGGCAGCCCGCAGCGGCTTGCGGAACCGGTGGGCATCTCGCTGGAGGAGGTGGACTGCGGCTACACGCCGGAAAACCCCGTGCTGCAAAACGCCACCGTGCGAATCCCGCCCGGCGAGACGACGGCTGTTGTTGGAGAAACAGGGGCGGGCAAAACCACGTTTGTGCGGCTTCTGCTGGCGTTTTTATCGCCTGAAAAGGGAGCGGTTTATCTGGAAAACGGAGAGAGCAGGGTTGCCGGGGGGGTGGACACCCGCTGCAACTTTGCGTTTGTGCCGCAGGGAAACACAGTATTTTCCGGTACGGTGCGCGAAAACCTGCTGCTTGCCAATCCCGAGAGCAGCCCCGAGCAGCTTCGGACTGCCCTGCGCTGCGCCTGTGCCGAATTTGTCTATGGGCTGCCGGACGGCCTGGATACCTATATCCAGGAAAAAGGGGCCGGCCTGAGCGAAGGGCAGGCACAGCGCATAGCGATTGCACGGGCCCTTTTGCGGGACGCGCCGGTGATGTTGTTTGATGAAGCGACGTCCGCGCTTGACGAGGAAACACAGGCACAGGTGTTTGCAAACATCCGCGCCTGTTATCAAAGTAAGACGCTCATCTTCATTACGCACAAATTGTCGATGGCGGAGAGCTGCGACAACATTATGGAGATAAAAAACAACCGCTGCACAATGTGCAACCGGCGCTGACGCGCCGCCGGCCGCGAAGGCGGGCCGGGGTTGTTTGTTTGAAGCAAGCGCCGGAAGAGTTCTGTTATGCGGCGAAACACTTTGCCGGGCCGTTCGCGGGCCCGGCAGAAAATCCAAATGAAGGAGCGGAAGCCATGAGTATTATTATGAATATCATTGTCATCCTGATCGGCGTCACGGTGATCTGGGTTGTGTTGGACATGCTGGTCAAAAAGAAGTTCAACGAATCGAACGCGGTTTTATGGCTGATAATAGAACTGATTGCCATTGTGTTTGGCTGTTTTCCGCATTTGATCACAATGCTTTCCCGCCAGGTTGGCATCAACTATCCGCCGGCCTACCTGTTCGGTTTTGCCATCATCGTGCTGCTGCTGATCGTCTTTAAAAGCACGATTACAATTTCCACCCTGACGTCCAAAACGCAGGAGCTTGCGATGCATGTGTCGCTGCTGAATGAAGAGTATGTGCGCACAATGCGGTTTATGGAGCAACAGGAGGCCGTCAACGACCAATTGAGAAAACGTGTGGAAGAGCTGGAGGCGGCCTTGCAGATGCAGGTGGAAAGCGAAGTCAAGCGGATCGGATAGCGTTGCCGGGAGCGGCGGGAAGGGGGTGCATGCAAGATCAAAGCGCTAATTGCAGGAGGTTATGGGGCTTTTACAATGAACCTGATAGCGCGGCTGAGCAAGGAAGACTGGGAGGTCTTTGTTATCACCGGATCGGAGGAAAAGGTGGAAAAGCCCGAGAAAGGCGTATTTCAGCAGTAGGATTTCTCGTTCGAAAACCCAAGCATCAAGTATGTCTTGGAAAGCGTGCAGCCGGATCTGGTGCTCTTCGCGGGTGCTGTGGATACAGGCTATAACTGGAAAACGATGCAGAAGCAATCGGTCCAGTATCTTTCGGGGCTTGCAAACCTTCTGCTTTCCTGCAGGCTGGCGGGCGTCCCGCGGTTTCTTTACCTGTCCTCCGACGAAGTTTACGAGAAAAACTATGAGGCGCCGATTGAGGAAGAGGAGCCGCTGTTCGCGCGGTCTCCAAAGGCCGTCACGATTGCGCAGGGAGAGGATTTGTGCCTGCGCTGCCATATGAAACACGAGCTGCGCGTGACGGTTCTGCGCATCTCCCATCTCTATGGGTACCCCGTGGACCCATCCCATCCGCTTGATTTCTGCATGCAGATGTGTGTGAAGGCGCTGAAAGGAGAGACACTCCGGGCGGACAGCGGCAAGACGTTTACGCCGACCTTCCTGCCCGACGCGGTGGACGCGGTGTATCGCGTCATTGCCATGCGGCGTCCGTCCAAAACGGTCTATCAAATTTCCTCCGGCGAAGCGGTGGGGGAAATGCAGGCGGCCGAGCTGATTGCCGGGCTGTGCAAAAAATCGCCGCCGGTGGAGGACATCCGGAACGAGCTGCGCGAAACCGTCGTCGTGTCCAACAAGCGGATTACGGGGGATCTGCGGTACCACACCAAATACAGCTTTGAAGAGGGCGCCGCCTCCCTGTTTGCGCTGGTGCGGCGCCACCTTTCCGATTTTCTAACGCCCGAGGAGAGGCGCAAGCGCAGCATATTGCGCAGAACAAGCTTTGGCATGCACGACGCGCTGCGCAAGCTGCTGCCCTTTGCCGAAAACCTGCTGTTGTTTCTCGTTGTATTCATTGTGGTGTTTTTCACGCACGGCAATAAGTACTATGAAATGGTGGACTTCTATCTGTTGTACGTCGTGTTTGTCGCGGTTGTGCACGGCAAGCAGCAGACGGTGTGTTCGATTGTGCTGAGCACTCTGGGGCGGCTGTTTATGCTCAGCCGCGAGGCGGCGATGTTTGATATCCTGGTCGATTACAACACCTATGTCTGGGTGGTGCAGCTATTTATCGTGGGCATGAGCGTGGGGTATATTAAGGACAAATTCCGGCAGGAAATCGGCGACAAGGAAGAGCAGATCGGATATCTGTCGGTGGAGCTGGAAGAGATTAAGGAGATCAACTTTGCCAATGTGCGGATCAAAAAGGTGCTCGAGGACCGCCTGATCAATTATAAGGACAGTTTGGCCAAAATCTATTCGATTGTGTCCAAGCTCGACGAGCTGGAGCCAGGCAAGGTGCTGTTTGCATCCATCGGCATTATTTCGGAAATCATGGGGTCGGACGACGTTTCGATCTACATCGCGTCGAGCGGTTCCCCATTCTGCCGGATGGTGGCCGCGTCGTCGGACCTTGCGCGCTCGATGAAAAAGTCCATCTGTTTTCCGGATATGGGGCGGCTGTATACCGAGCTGAGCGCAGGCAAGGTGTATATCAACCGTGAATTGGAGCCCAAGCTCCCGGCAATGGCCGGCGCGGTGTACAACGGTGAGCAGCTCGAGATTATCATTATGATATGGAGCTTGAAGTTTGAGAAGGCCAACCTCTACCAGGCCAACCTGCTTTCGGTGCTCTGCCATCTGATCTTCGACTCGGTGGACCGCGCGCACCGCTATATCGAGGACAGCCAGGCCGTGCACTATTTGCAGGATACCCATATCCTGCTGCCCGCGCCGTTTGAAAAGGCGGTGGAAATCCACCAGTATGCGCGCGAGAAGGGGCTTTCGGACTTCTGTGTGCTGCGGGTGGAGGCCGCGGGTAAGCCGGTGCGGGAACTGGGCGCGCTGCTGTCCGCGCGCCTGCGCCCAACCGATTACCTGGGGCTGGACGGGCAGGGCGGACTGCGGGTTCTGGTTTCAAATTCCAATCCACAGGAGGCCGCCGTCGTCATCGAACGGTTTGCCAAGCTGGGTGTCACACTGCTTTTGGAGGAGGAATGAACATGTCGGGCACGGCCTGGGTGATTTTGATTCTGCTTTTCAACCTGATAGCAGCCGTGCTCTACTTTCTCTACAGCTTTTTTATCCGCCGGCAGCGTGTGAAGGGCTTTTTAATCTCGTTGATCATGCTGCTCTGCCCGCTCGTGGGCGGACTGTTCCTCGGCCTATCTTCGCTTTTATATGTGTTTTACTTTTCAAAGCAGGCGAATTTAAACGAAATCAGCTTCAACAAGGAGCGCGTGCAAGTCATCACGCCGCCGGATGAAATCACGGACCTGAATACCGTTCCGCTTGAAGAGGCGCTGCTGGTCTCCGACAAGAGCAATATGCGGCGCTCGCTTCTCAACGTGCTCAAAAGCGATTTCGACAACTCGCTTGCCGCCATTTCCGCCGCGCTGGAAAGCGAGGACACCGAGACCTCCCACTATGCGGCCACAGTCATCATGGATGTAACTGCCAAGTTCATCAAAACCACGCAGAGCATGCAGGTGGAGTACGACAAACAGCCGGACAATACCGAGCTTGCTTCGATGTATGCCGACTATATCTATCAGTTTCTCGAGACCGGCATCCTGTCGGAAATCGAGGTCAAGACCTATACCCACCTCTATGCGCAACTGATCGGCAGCCTGTATACGCATGGCAGGCAGGAGGTAAAGGGGCAGGACTATCGCAGGGCTGTTTCCCTGTTGATGGACCAGAAGGAGAGCGACGAAGCGCTCATGTGGGCGAAGCGGGCTGTGGAAAACCTTCCCCAGAACCTCGACGCCCATCTTTCGCTGCTCAAGGTCTATCACGAAACGGGGCAGCGGGAACGCTTTTTGGAGGCTTTGGAGTCACTTAAAGCCTCGGATATCGTACTAAACAAAGAGGCAATCGACCTGGTGCGCTTTTATGCAGCCGCCGGGCCTGCCTGAAAACCCGGGGAAAACGCGGAAAGAGGAGGTGACGGCGCATGGTTGTGCAGGGCATGGTGTTTTTTGTCGAACTGCTGTTGGCGTATATTCTTGTGCTCATTGTGGTTCCGTATTACATGCTGTATCCTGTCATTGGGAACAAGCCGGTCACCGATAAGTTTATGATCTCGCTGGTT
>CATNEU010000051.1 GCA_950097605.1 uncultured Oscillospiraceae bacterium
AGTACGCCTCTTCCCGACCGCTGATCACCGCCACGTCCACGCCGGCCTGTTCTCGGATTCCCGTGAGCACCACGTCGAGATTTTCGATGTGCCGCAGCGAGGCGGTTGCAAAGCAGTAAAACTCCTCGCACTTGAGCAGCGCGCAGAGTCGCCGCATGTCCCCAAGGATCGAAACAATTTTATCCAGCCCATCGGTGGTGAGGTTGTCGTTTTCAATATAGTTGATGATACCCAGAAATTCCTTTTCGTTGATCAGTTGGCTGAACTGTCCGCCCTCTATCTCATATACCACCAGCCGGATGGTATTGGAACCCAGGTCGATGATGCCGCATCTCATGGAAAAACACTCCCGTTTCTATTTCGCACCGCATGCGTGATTTGTTGTGTGGCACATGATCTAACAAAATTATACGATCTGTGGATACCGGTGTCAATCATAAGCCGGTTTGATTTGTGTATACTAGAGTATGTTCGGCAGGTTGCCGGAGCAGCGGCCACCCATTCCGGCAGTTTTTTTCCGTCCGGATGGCGACCGTTTTCGTATGGCGTCGCCGGTTGGACGCTATGCGCTCTATAACAGTATGCCGCGGCGCGGCGGGTTTATTGCATCAGTGCCTCCAGGATTGGATGCCCGCGGCGCGTTCGTGCGAAAAAACCGGTTGCTATTTTCCCAGTATTCCTGTATAATTGTTTCCAGATTGAATTTTATACTTTGTTTGTATACTTATATTCCGCAGCGAACGGCGGCCCGCCGCGCGGCGGAGCAGCAAAGGAGGCGCTATCTCATGAATTTTGTTGTGCTCGGCGCAAGCGCCGCAGGCCTCACCGCAGCGAAGGTGCTGCGTGAAAACGCACCGGACAGCGAAGTTACCGTCGTCTCTTCGGACGAGCATGTATACTCCCGCGTCATGATGCACGAATTCCTCAGCAAGGAGCGGGACCTAAACGGCATTAACTTTGTCACCCCCACGTTTTTCACGGACCACCAAATCCATTGGCTGGGCGGCAAAACCGCCGTTAAGCTGGATACCGCAGCCAAAAAGGTGTTCTGCGCCGACGGTACAGAGGTCCCCTATGACCGGCTGTTGCTCGCAACCGGCGCGAAATACTGCATACCGCCCATCACCGGACTGCGGGACGCCGGACGGGTGTTTGGTTTCCGCGATTACGCGGACGCCGTGCAGCTTGATGTTCTTGCACACGCCGGCAGGCGCTGCGCCGTTATCGGCGCGGGGCTCGTCGGCATGGACGTTGCCTATGCCCTGAGCAAACGCGGCGTAGAGGTCACCGTGATTGAGATGGCCGACCGGATTATGGCGCTGCAGCTCGACCACAGGGCAGCCGCCGCTTACCAAAGCCGGTTTGAAGCCGCCGGCTGCCGGTTTGTTCTTTCGGCGCAGGTGCAGCGCGCGGAAACCGGTGAAAACGGCCTGATCCGATCGCTGGTTCTTGCGGACGGACGCGAAATCGACTGCGACTTTGCAGTGGTCTGTGCAGGAGTGCGCCCCAACACCTCGTTCCTTGCGGGCAGCGGCGTCGATTGCGAGCGCGGCGTAGCGGTGGATACGCAGATGCGCACTTCCTGCCCAGACGTGTTTGCCGCAGGGGATGTTACCGGCCTTTCGGGCGTCTGGCTGAACGCCATGCAGCAAGGAACCGTCGCTGCGAAAAACATGTGCGGCATGCAGGCTGTCTATGCGGAACCGCTCTCTCTGCGCAACACGATGAATTTTTATGGATTGATGACGCTTTCGTTCGGCGCGGGCCGTTTGGAGAACTATCTGGCTGGAGAGGGATATGTGCGGGAGGACGCTGGCAAAAACGTCTACCAAAAAATATATGTGAAAGACGGACGCGTTGTTTTTGTTATTTTGCAGGGCGATGTCAAAAGCAATGCCGTTTGGCAGTACCTGCTCGCAAACGGAACCGATTTAAAGCGCCTGCTCGCGGATACCGGAAAGGATCTCTTTTCTCTGACCATGGCCGACGTGAAAAAATTGTAACTTTTATACGCCTGACAGCCGAATTTGCTGCCGGGCGCTGAAACAATCTTTCAATTTGTAACAAACCTGGAAAGACGCCTCTGAAAAGAGTGCGTCTTTCCTTTTTCACGTATGGACTTCCATTACAGGAAATGTTATACTATAGATGGTTTTGGATAGGCCTTTGTCCGGCAGTGCGGCGGACAGGCTGCAAGGAGGTTATACGGTTATGCTGATCGAATATCTGAGGAAGATGGCCATTCCCTACTCCATCACGTTGATTGGGCTGCTAATCGCCATCTGTATCTATCCGTCTTTGCCAACGCATGTTCCCATACAATGGAACCGGATGATTGTAGAAGAAATCGCCACTAAGTTTTCCATTGTAGGCAGTCCTTTGCTCTCCATGCTGCTGATTGCGCTTGCACACCCGGTGTTTGAGTTGTTTACCGACAGGTTCCTCTCCACCTGCATGGCCTTGCCCACCATCCTATCCACCGGCATCGCCGGCTTTATGCTCACGTTTGAGCTGTATTCGGCCGCGTTTTGCTTTGGTTTGTTCATTCCCATTTTCTATATCTTTGTTGCAGAGTTTTTGATCCTGCTGGCGGTCTGCATTGCCTATATTGCAACCATTGTGCACCGTTTCGGCAGATATTAAAGCGGCGTATATATAATAAAGCGGGTACGTATCGGCTGATACGTACCCGCTTTTTCATTTGATAACCGTTTGTCCGGGCAAAGTGTTCCATAGCTGTAGGTCAGGAGACGTCCCCCCGCTCCACTGTATAGCGGAAGCTGATTGCATCGCCGGCCTTTACCTTATAAACATCGACGCCGATCCCCGGCAGAGCGCCGTTTACCTGGTAGAGCCAGCCGCTGGAGTTTCCGCAGCCAAATTCCATCAGGCCGCCGATTCCACGGATATAGGCAAAGGAGCCCCGGCCGGATTTCGATATCACAATCCCGTGCGCCTTTGCGACGCGCAGCAGAATATCGCAGACGGTTTCCCCCTCGGTGAACTCGACCGCCGTCCGGGCGAGGATCACGCCGTCCCGCGGCAGGATGCGTTCGTCATACTTTGCCAGGTATTCCTCTTTGGCCGCGGCTGTCTTGCAATCAATCGCAAGGTAGCACACCTGCTTTGCGGCGGGCGCGCTTTCGGAGGAGTGGGCGTTTCCCGAAGAAGAGGCGGGCGGCGCGGAAGAAACCGGCTGCTCCGCTTTGCCACCGCTTGCTGTCTGCGAAGAGGGTGCGGCGGGCTTCTTATCTGTGGAAGAGCTGCCCGCGGCACCTCCACCGCCCGATGACGGTTGTGAAGAATTCCCCGCTGTGTTTTCGCTGGACGCGCTATCACCGGAAACGCTTACCATCGAGGAGGCGTCTTCGGAAGACAGCGTACCGCTCGCGGAGGCGTCCGACGAAACGGCTTGCTTCTCCGGAAAGGTGATCTTGCAGCCGGCAAACAGCAGCGCGCATGCCAACAGCAGGGCAAGCAGCGCGGTCCCTGCCGCACAGCGCTTTAATTTGCGCAAAGGGTTCACCCTCTTTTGCGCGCCTTCGCGCAGACTGCGCAGAACCCTGCGGAAATCACAAGCAGAGCGGCCGCGGAGGCAACCGGCGCAGCCGTGCCTGTATTCGGGTTATTGGTGCCGGGCGCCGGTTTTTCCGGCGCCGGCGTTACCGGCTGCTCCGGCTTGGGCTGCACAGGCTGTTCCGGTTCTTCGACCGGGGGCGCCGGCTGCTGCACAAGGTCGGAATAGTCATAAATTGAGGGCTGGCCGTCCGCAAGTCTGGTGACCGACGAGAGCGCAAACAGCGCCTGCACGGTCGGCATCGCGTCCGCATCGGTGTTTTCCTGGTGCTTGAAGCCGCCGTTTTCGGTGGCAAAGCCAAGCAGCGCATCCACAATCGAGACCCCGTTTTTGACAAAGCGGGCGTCGGCGGACGGATCGACGCCCGCCGTCGCCAGCGCGGAGATCACCTGCGCGGTGCTCTCGCTTGCCGGATAGGGCGACCAAGCCGTCGGGAAGTTGCCGTCCTCTCCCTGCATCTTGGACAGAAGCGCGACGCAGGCGTCGACCGTCTCCCGCACGTCCTCGCGCGACGCGGCATACGGCGCCAAAGCCTGCACGCCCATCGCCGTGAGGTCGGGGTCGCTGGTGTCGCCGAAATAGGTGAAGCCGCCGTCCGGCGCGCGCAGTGCGAGCAAGTCGGTCACGAGCTGCTCGCGGGTATACGCTGCGCCTTCCGGAATCGCATACGCGCGGGAATCCAGCGCGAGCAGTCCGTAAATATACGCGTTGACGCCCTGCGCCGAAAAATCGGTCTTCAGCAGCGCATCCACCAGGTTGAAGCCCGCAAAATCGGTGCAGTCCACCCCCAGCGAGCCAAGCGCCAGCATGCTGCGCTCGATATCGGTCGGCTGCATGCCCTGCACGCCTTCCTCCTCCAACATTGTCTGCATCTCCGAAAGGTAGGCTTCCGCTGTTTCGCTGTCGGAAGCAAGCTTTCCGGCGCGCGCCAGCGCCATCACCACCCAGTCGGAATCCACGCTGCGGGCGAGCAAAAACTCTGCCGCAGCCTCTTTCGCCAACCGGATGTCCTTGCCTGCCGGCGCCGCAAACGCCGTCAGAGACAGCGCGCAGAGCATGCAGACGGAGAGAATCGCCGCCATACATCTTTTCATCATATTGTTCCTCCCTATCCGCGTCCTTCAAACCGAACCGGCAGGTATGTTCCGTGCAAAAAGCGAGTCCGCAGAGGCGCGGCCGGCGTTACAAACCCAGCCGCGCCTCTAGCCGCGCGCTTTGCAGCCGGAACGACCGGCCCATTCGTTTTGAGGTCGCCTCTAATATTTCTGTTACCATTATAAAGAATAGCCATGAAAAGTCAATGGCAGTCGGAGCGCCCATTGCGGCAGATGTCTTCGGCCTGGCGTAATTTGTCCATAAATAGCATGTAATCTTTCCGCTTGTTATACGAAATTGCTATATTTATCATGCATCTTGTATAAAAAACGCACAAAAAACACTTTACAAACAGCCGGCTTTCCTTTAAACTGTAAGTACCCGTCCCGTGTGAAAAACCGGCCGGCGCCTTTGCTGCGCTGGTCCATGCGTCGGAAAACGGCATGCGTCCTTCCCCCGGCCGCATGCCGGCCGTGTCCGCCGCATCACACGCCATTCCCGTCTGCCCTGCGGGCAGGCAATTTTCCGGCGAACCGGGCGATGCCGCCCGGTTCGCCGCCGATGGATCGAAAGCACCCCGCTGCGGCTGCGCACGCGTCCGCCCCCATGGACGCGCGCGCTTGCCGTGCGGTGCTTTCCATCTTGCCCGGAGCAGCTTGAAAGCGCGTAGAAAGCGTTTTTCGGGCCGTCCGCACCCGCGGATGCACGCTCCTCGCAAAGGAGGGTTTCCATGAAGTTTTTTGTCAAAATGCCCGATTCGGTGCAGGCTGCACTGAGAGCGCGCGGCGTTTTGCAGGATAGTTTGCTCTACTGCGTCAAGGCGGACCTCGACGCGCAGGGCCAATATTTAGACGTCTATCTTGCCTTCGACCGGGAATCGCTGCATTGCATCAGCGGCCTGGAGCGCCCGCCGGCCAAAAAAAGCCGCGGCGGGGTTTCCTTTACAGTGCAGGACTATTCCTATTACCCACTCGACACGATCCAAAGCCTCGACGTGGTCCGGCAGGTGTATGCCGCGCAGCTCGTACTGGCGTTTACAGACGGCGGCGAGAAGGCGATCTGCCGGTTTTCGCTGGGCTTTGCGGCACAGTTTGAAAAATTTAAAGACTGCCTGCTGAAAACCAAGAACGGCGAAGCAATCGACGAAACCCGATTCGGCGACGAAAAGGACGCGTTCTGCGCCAAGTGCGGCCGCCAGTTTCCCGACCAGGAGCGCAAGGTGTGCCCGCACTGTCTGGACAAATCGTCGATCCTCAAGCGCCTGCTGAAAATGTATGGCGCCTATAAGGGCCGGGCGTCGGTCATTATGCTGGTCATTCTGTTCAGCGAACTGCTTGCGATCGCCATTCCGTTTTTAAGCTCCAAGGTCTTTTACGACAATGTGCTGCGGGAAGGGCAGCCGCTTTATGGACAGGTGCTGTATGTGGTCGCGCTGATTGCGCTGACCGGCCTGCTCAGCGCGCTGTCGATGATGCTCTATGGCATCTTGCTTTCCAAGCTCAACATGCAGGCGATGCACGACCTGCGGGTCTCGGCGTTTTCCTCGATGCAGCGGCTTTCGCTGGGCTTTTTCATCAGCAAGCGCACGGGTTCGCTCATGACCCGTATCGACAACGACGTGGATTCCATCTGTTGGTTTTTTGCCGACGTGGTGCCGCAGACGCTCGCCAAATCGGTCACGCTGCTCGGCACCTTCAGCATTATGTTTTCCATCCACGCAGGGCTCACGCTGGCAGTGCTGGCGGTTTCCGCCGCGTTTATGGGCGTGCTCTATGTGTTCAGCAACAAATTTCAGGTGAAGTACTTCCGCCGCATCCACGTGGCCACGCGCAAGCGCAACAACACGCTGGTGGACACCTTAAACGGCCAGCGCGTTGTCAAGGCGTTCGCGCGCGAGGAGCGCGAAAAGGAGCGGTTTGGCAGCGTCAACGGCGATATGCGGCGCGCCGATATGGAGAGCAACATCTTTTTCGCCAAAACCGACCCCACAATCTATAACTCCTATCAGATTGCCGGCGCGGTGATCTACTGCATCGGCGCCTGGCTCGCCGTGACCGGCAGCTTTACGCTGGGCGGCCTCACGGCGATTTACGCCTACATCAACCGTCTGCTGGACCCGATGGACTTTTTCATGCAAAACTCGAAAAACTGGTCCAAGTGCGCGGACGCCGCCTCCCGGATCTTCGAGCTGCTCGACGCCTCCCCCACCGTGCGGGAGAGCCCGCGGCCGGTTTCGATGCCGCAGGTGCGCGGCGACATTTCGCTCTCCCACGTGACGTTTGAATACGAGCCGGGCCGCCCGGTCCTGCACGATGTTTCGTTTGACGTGGAGGGCGGCAAAATGTTCGGCATTGTGGGCAAAACGGGCGCCGGAAAATCCACGATCATCAGTTTGATGTGCCGGCTGTACGACCCGATGAACGGTTCGATCTCGATCGACGGGGTGGACCTCCGGGACATTGCAGCCGCCGATTTGCGCCGTCACATCGGCGTGGTTTCACAGGAGTCGTATATCTTCACAGGCAGCATAGCGGACAACATCCGCTATGCGAGGCCGCAGGCCACAATGGACGAAGTCGTGGAGGCCGCCAGAGCCGCCGCCGCGCACGAGTTCATCATGGCGCAGCCCGACGGCTACGACACCGTTGTCGGCGTGGGCGGCGTGTCTCTCTCGGGCGGCGAGCGCCAGCGCGTTTCCATCGCGCGCGCCATCATCCAGCGGCCCTCGATCCTGATTTTGGACGAGGCAACCGCCGCGATGGACACCCAAACCGAACGCAAAATTCAATTGGCGATCGACTCGCTCAAAAAAGGCCGCACGATCATCTCGATTGCGCACCGCCTTTCCACGCTCCGCGACGCCGACATGCTTGCCGTCATCAAAAACGGACGCTTGGAAGAAATCGGCACGCACGATGAGCTGATCCGCCGAAAAGGCGAATATTTTGACCTCTACCGCCTCCAAAACGAGGCGCTTAAATTCATTGGGGCAGGTGATGAAGCATGAACAGACGCAGGGACTTTCGTGAAATAGCCTCCCTGGGCAGCCTGACGCCCGGCAACATCGTGTTCAGCGTCTGCGAAAACGGGTTTTTAAACGCCGAATTTGAAGGCAAAACCCACCGCAGGCTCACACTGAACCGCATGCTGCCTTACAGCGCCCCCACGCGCTACATCTCGGTGATGGCGGACGGCGAAGAGCTCGGCATCATCGAGGACCTTTCGGCCTTCTCAGGAGAGCAGCGCCGGGTGCTGGAGGATGCGCTGCGTTTCCGGTACTATCTGCCGCGGATTTTATGCATCCGCAGCGCCAAAGAGAAGGTCTCGTTTCTCTATCTCGACTGCGAAACCGACGCGGGAGATAAGGTGCTCTGCATTGCGGATTTCACCTCGAACCTCCGGTTTTTGTCCACAGACACTCTTGTGGTCTCGGACATCGAGGGCAACCGCTATCAGATTCCCGACTATTCGCATTTCGACAGGGCCAGCCGGAAAAGGCTGGATACATTTTTATAAGCCAGCGCGCAACAGAAAATAGCCGCCCCGGCGGGCGGTCGGAAGGTGGTTGAAAAAATGAAGGTTCTGATCTTATCGTGCAGCACCGGCGGCGGACACAACGCCGCCGGGCAGGCCGTGCTGGAGGAGCTGACCCGGCGCGGCATCCCGTGCGAGTTTCTCGACGCGCTGCGCTTTGC
>CATNEU010000052.1 GCA_950097605.1 uncultured Oscillospiraceae bacterium
GCCAAGCGCATACAGCGCCTCCAGCGAGAGCGAATTGGCAAGGTTCAGGGGCCAGCCGCCAATCGGGACAAGACCCGCTTCCCTCGCCAGTTGTACGGCTCCAATCGTAGGACAGACCACGCTGCGTATTCCGGCGGCCTTTGCCTGCGCAAGCTGCGCCGCAAGCTGCTTTTCCCGGCCGAACATGCCGCGCGGCAGCGCAGCGACGAGCTTCTCATCCACCTGCCGCAGCCGTTCCCTGTGCCGCAGGATCTCGTCGAGCGGCAGCCAGAGCTGTTCCAGATCCTCCAGCGCATCCAAAGGAACCTGCGATACCCGCGCAAACTGCGCGCGGAGCCGGGGTTTCCCCTCATACGCAGCCGCTTCCGGAAGTTTCACCCGCACCCGCCGCACGTCTGCTGGACGGGGCGCGATCCGCGCCTGGGCAAGCTGCTCGAGCGCGTCGCGCCGCAGCGCATTGAGAGAGGACGCCGGTACCATCAGACCTTCACCGAGCGCGCAATCAATGCGCGCCGCGAAAAACGGCGTGCCGCCGGTTTTGCACAGGTTCCTTTCGACCAGCTCCCTATCGGTTGCACGGTGCAACGCAGGCTGCGGCAGCGCGCCGGAGACCTGCGCACGGTTGCCATCCTCATCCGCCACGGCAAGCGTACAGGGTTGGTCCGGCTGCATGGCAAAGGAAAACCGCACCGGCACCCGCTGCGGCTCGTCCTTATAGGACGACCGGATTTTGCCCAATACCGGCGCCGCGCGCACGACATCCTCTTTGCGGCGCGCGCCGAACATCTCCCGTCCGCGCCGGTCCGCAAAATACCCGTCGGTAAACCCCGAGCGCGAGAACACGGCCCCCAGCATGTCCATATCCGGGTCGCCGCCGTCCAGCGCGGCCCTGCAGGCCTGCACCGCCGCCGCCACATACTCCGGCCGTTTCATGCGCCCCTCGATTTTAAGCGAGGACACGCCGAGTGCGGCGGCCTCGCGCAGCCGCGGCATAAGAGACAGGTCCTTAAGGGACAAATCCGTGCGGTCTGCGCCGCCTTCCTCCGCGGAAAACGGCAGCCGGCAGGGCTGGGCGCAGAGACCGCGGTTGCCGCTGCGGCAGCCGAGCACCGAGCTGAAATAGCACTGGCCCGAAACCGACATGCACAGCGCCCCGTGCACAAACAGCTCGGTTTCGATGCCGGGCGTCTGGGCGGCCTCGGCGACCTCCCGCGCCGTCATCTCGCGGGCGAGCACCACGCGCGAAAACCCCCAGTCGCGCAGCAAACGCACGCCCGCAGGCGAATGCACCGTCATCTGCGTGGAGGCATGCAGCCGCAGGCCCGGCGCGATTTCCCGCGCGAGCCTTGCAATCCCCATATCCTGCACAATCACGGCGTCCACGCCCAAACAGGCCGCCTGATAGAGAAAATCCGCGGCAGCCTGCAGCTCGCCGTCGTAGACGATGGTGTTGAGCGTTAAATACGCCCGCACGCCGCGCAGATGGCAGTCCCGCACGGCCTGGTCCAGCGCCGCATCGTCAAAACCTGCGGCGCTGCGGCGGGCATTAAACGCATGGCCGCCAAGGTACACCGCATCCGCACCGCTTCGCAGCGCGGCCTCGAGCGCCTCGGGTCCCCCCGCGGGCGCTAAGATCTCGGGCCGGTTCAGCATACGTCCCTGCCGACCGCGTTGCGCAGCAGTTCGATTTCCCGCTTCATCTTGGAAATCTCGCGCCGCGCCTCCACAACTTCCAGACCCGCCTTGTCCGTCTGCTCGCAGTACTGTTTGATCTGTCCCTGCAGGCTCTGGCTGACCTGCTTTTCCTTTTGCAGCTCGTCCATCGTGCTCAGCGCACAGAGAATCGCGGCCGTTGTGACCGATATGCGCGAGTTTTTCTCCATCAGCACCTTCATGTCCTCGTCGAGCTGCTCAGCGAGCGCGTGCACGGTCGCCGTGTCCTCGGTCGTCACGATGGTATAGTCGGTATCGCAGATATTTATTTTAACTTTTTTGGTTGTTTCCATCATTTTTTCCTCCGCTTTCATCAGCATGTTTTCATGCGCATGTCCACTTTCGGGACTTCCGGGATTTCCCGCTTTTGGAAAACCACCGTTTCCTTCCAGCCTCCGCAGCGTCTGCCGCCCGCAAAAAGCGGACAACGCCCGGTTTAAAGGGTCTGTTTTTCGGATATACCTATATTATAATATATTTTCCCACATTACAAAAGAGCAAACTTTGGCGAAATGCTCAAATATTTTTGCAGACGGCCCAAAAGGTTTGAATTTGGAAGTCTCCCTGTATATAATAGAAGAAGTACCTGCCAACAGACCGCACCGGCGCCGCATATGCGGCGCCGTCTACGGAACGGCGCCCGCGGCCTCTGCGGCGCGCCGCTCTACTTTTGATATACGCTCCACAAGCAGACAGACAACCGATTACCCCGGCTGCCAGGCCGCAGACCGCGGACACATGCCGCGTCGGCCGGCGTTTTGGCCAAAGGGCGGGGAGGGTATGCCCTGCCGCAAATTCAAGAAAAGCAGGTGTTTAACGTATGGCTTTGAACCTTACCAAACAGCAGGTGACCAACCTGCTCAAGAGGACGCTTGACGAGAACTTCGGCACAACGCCGCAGCGCGCAAGCGACGAACAGTATTACAAGGCGCTGAGCATCATCGCCAAGAATATTTTGATCGAAAAACGCAAAAAGTTCATGGCAAAAACCCATTCGCACGGCGGCAAGCAAGTTTACTACATGTGCATGGAGTTTTTGATGGGGCGGACCCTCAAAAACAGCCTGTACAACCTGGGGATGCAAAACGCGGTGCGCGCTGCGCTCGACGAGCTCGGCGTCAACCTCGACAACATCTATGAGCAGGAACCCGACGCGGGTCTCGGCAACGGCGGCCTCGGCCGTCTCGCGGCCTGCTTTATGGATGGGCTTGCTTCGCAGGACTACCCCGCAACCGGCTATTCCATCTGTTATGAGTACGGCATTTTCAAGCAGAAAATCGAGGACGGCTGGCAGACCGAATTGCCCGACAACTGGCTGCCCGGCGGCTCCGTTTGGCTTTCGCCGCGCCCGGACCAGGCGGTCACCGTTAAATTCGACGGCGAGATCGAGGAGTTCTGGGACCAGAACTACCACCACGTCAACCATGTCAATTACAACGCCGTAACCGCCGTACCGCACGATATGTATGTCTCCGGTTACGACAGCGAAGGCGTCAGCCTGCTGCGCCTCTGGAAAACCGACGCGGAGCTGTTCGATATGGAATCGTTTAACCACGGCAACTATGAAAAGGCGATCAACCCCAACCCGACCGACCAGGCGATTGACAAGGTCCTCTATCCCAACGACAACCACATCCAAGGAAAGACCCTGCGCCTCAAGCAGCAGTATTTCCTGGTCTGCGCTTCGGTCGCGGACATTGTCTCGCGCCACATCAATCAATACGGCACGCTGGACAATTTGCAGGACAAAATCGCCATTCACATCAACGACACCCATCCGGCCCTCGCCATCCCCGAGCTCATGCGGGTGCTGCTTGACGACTGCGGCCTGACCTGGGACCAGGCCTGGAGCAAGATCACCCGGATTTTCGCCTACACCAACCACACGGTGCTCAGCGAGGCGCTTGAAACCTGGAACGAGGATATGTTCAAGCGGGTGCTGCCCCGTATCTACCAGATTATCAAGGAGATCAACGAGCGGTTTACAAGGGAGCTTTGGCAGGCGTTTCCGGGCGACTTTGGCAAGATTTCCTACATGTCGATCATCGCCTATCACCAGATCCGCATGGCAAACCTCTGCATCTGCGCTTCGCACAGCGTCAACGGCGTTTCCAAGCTGCACTCGCAGATCCTCAAAGACGACCTGTTTAAAGATTTCTATCTCATGAGCCCCTATAAATTCAAAAACGTGACAAACGGCATCGCCTACCGCAGGTGGCTGTACCAGTCCAACCCGCTGCTGACCGAGTCGCTGACCAAGCTCATCGGCCCCGGCTTTATCCGGGACGGCGCCCAGCTCAAAAAGCTGCGCGAGTATGAGCAGGACACCGCGGTGCTCGACGAGCTGGGACGCATCAAAAAGCTGAACAAGGAGCGGTTTGCCGAGTATGTGAAAAAGCAGACCGGTATTGTCCTCAACACCGATTCGATTTTTGACGTGCAGGTCAAGCGTCTGCACGAATACAAGCGCCAGCACTTGAACGCGCTGCATATTATTTCGCTCTATCAGTATCTCAAGCAGAATCCGAACGCGGACATCACACCGCGCACGTTTATCTTCGGCGCAAAGGCCGCGCCGGGCTACTACCTTGCCAAGCAGATCATCAAGCTGCTCTGCTCAATCGCCAAGGAGCTCGAGAACGACCCGGTGCTGCGCGATAAGCTGCGCGTGGTGTATCTGGAGGACTACCGCGTGACGCTTTCCGAGCTGCTGATGCCCGCGAGCGAGGTCAGCGAGCAGATTTCTCTGGCCGGCACCGAGGCTTCCGGCACCGGCAACATGAAGCTGATGCTCAACGGCGCCGTCACCCTCGGCACCCTGGACGGCGCAAACGTGGAAATCCACGACGTGGTTGGAAACGACAACATCTTCGTGTTTGGCATGACCACGCCCGAAGTGATGCAGCGCAAAGAAGGCTACCGCCCGATGAATATTTATCAAAGCAACCCGGTCGTGCGCGAGGCGGTCGACCTGCTCTACCGCGGTATCGGCGGCAGCACCTTTGGTGAAATCGGCGACTCGCTGAAAAACAAGGACCCGTTTATGGTCCTGGCCGATTTCGACTCCTATGCGGCAACGCAGCGCCTTGTGGAACAGACGTATAAAAACAGCCGGGAATGGAACCGCATGTCGCTGGTCAATATTGCCGAATCGGGCATCTTCAGCGCTGACCGTTCCATCCGCGACTATGCCAACACCATCTGGCACATCCGGCCGACCGAGGGATAATCCCACCGCGGCACACAGCACAGGCAATTCAGGCAGGGGCAGGCATAGCCCCTGCCTTTGCTGTACCGTCCGCCGCGGCGTTGGCGCAACATCAAACCAGAAAGGACCTGCAACTCCATGAAGTGCTATATCAGTACCGACAGGCGATACAAAAAGCCATTCGGCGCGGTCCGTCAGGACCAGCAGGTGAGTATCCGCATTCTTCTGCCGCGCAGTTTTGGCTGCACCGAGCCGCGGCTGGTGCTCTATAAATACGGCGAAGAGGAACAGGTGTCCGTTCCGATGGACTTTCTCTCCCTCGAACTGGACTGCGACCGGTATGAGGCGCAGTTTCGGGTGCCGGACACCGGCATCTATTGCTATTTCTTCGAGCTCCCCTGCCCGGACGGCGTGCGGCACATCCGAAAAGGGCGCGGCGGCGTGGGCTGCTATGAGTTCGGCGCGCCGGATTATCAACTCACTGTATATGATAAATATTATCATACTCCTTGTTTTATGAAAGGCGCGGTGATGTACCAGGTTTTTCCGGATCGCTTCCGCCGTTCCAAGCCTGTCCCCAACTGCCCTTTCCCGGACCGCGTGCTGCGGGACGACTGGGGCGGCACGCCGCACTTCCGGCCGGATGAACACGGCGAGGTGCGCAACAACGACTATTTTTGCGGGGATATAAACGGCATTGCCGAAAAGCTGCCCTATCTGGAGCGGCTGGGCGTGGATGTGCTGTATCTCAACCCGGTCTTCGAGGCGCATTCCAACCACCGCTACAACACCGCGGACTACCGGCGGATTGACCCGCTGCTCGGCACCAACGAAGAATTTGAGTCGCTCTGCGTGCAGGCGCTCGAGCATGGCATTCGCATTGTGCTCGACGGCGTATTCAGCCACACCGGAGATGACAGCGTCTATTTCAACCGCCAGGGGCGCTATGGAGACGGCGGCGCCTACAGAGACCCGGAGAGCCCCTACCGCGGCTGGTATCAGTTCGAGGAATATCCGGACCGCTACCACTCCTGGTGGGGCTTCAAGACGCTGCCAGAGGTCGATGAGAACAACCCCTCCTACACCGAGTTTATCTGCGGCGAGGACGGCGTGCTGCACCACTGGATGCAGCGGGGAATTTCGGGCTGGCGGCTGGACGTGGCGGATGAGCTGCCCGACACATTTCTGGTCAATGTCCGACGCCGCGTGAAAGAGGAGAACCCCGAAGCTCTGCTGATCGGGGAGGTCTGGGAGGACGCTTCCCACAAGCTCAGCTACGGCAAGCTGCGCCCCTATCTTCTGGGGCAGCAGCTCGATTCGGTGATGAACTACCCATTTAAGGACGCCATACTCGACTTTGTGCGCACGGGCTGTGCCGAGGGACTGCTGCAAACGGTGCTGTCGATCCTCGAAAACTATCCAAAGCCCGCCGTGGACTGCCTCATGAACTCGCTCTCCACCCACGACACCCAAAGAGCCATCACGCTGCTGGCCGGCGCGCCCTGCCGCGACCAAGACCGCGAATGGCAGGCCGCGCAGCGGCTCGACGGGCTGCAGTATCAAAACGGCGTGCACCTGTTCCAGCTTGCAAGCGTGCTGCAATTTTTCCTGCCGGGCGTGCCCTGTATCTACTATGGCGACGAGGCGGGCATGACGGGCTATAAGGACCCGTTCAACCGCGGCTGTTATCCCTGGGGGCAGGAAAACCGCGAGCTGATAGCGTTTATCGCAGCGCTGGGCCGCACGCGCAAGGCCTGCCCCGCCACGGCGGAGGGGCGCTTTATCCCATATTACTGTGAAAACGGGGTATTCTCCTTTCTCCGCAAACGCTCCCACGAAGCGGTCTTCGTCTGTGTCAACCGTTCGGCGGAAAACCTCGTGCTGCAGTTGCCCGAAAACCTCCGCGTATTGGACGCCTTTGGCGCTTATACCGACGAAGACGGCGTATTTGTCAGCCGGGACGGCTATGCAATTGTTCGATGTTCTGTTGAATAGAACCGAAATATAACAATATGTATACATTTATCAGACAACCGGCCGCTGTAGGGGCCGGTTGTTTTTTTGCTGCATACCCGGTTTGCTCCACGCATATGCATAAAAGAGCATGGTTTGGTGACTAGGTCACAGACGATCCGCGCTTTACAGCGTATACTGAAAACACAACGAACCGAATGATAGACTTTCCTCCCGCAACAGAAAGGAGCAAATACCATGGCTGTTATCACCATTACCCAAAACAACTTCGAGCAGGAGATCCTGCGCAGCGGAAAACCCACCCTCGTGGACTTCTGGGCCCCTTGGTGCGGCCCCTGCCGGATGCTCTCCCCCATTGTAGACCGTCTGGCCGACAAGCTTGGCGACCGCGCAAAGGTCGGCAAGGTCAACGTGGATGAACAGCCCGAGCTGGCGCAGCAGTTCCAGGTCATGAGCATTCCCACGTTGTTGATCTTTCAAAACGGCAAGCTGATCCAGAGCTCTGTCGGCGTGAAAAACGAACAGCAGATCCTCGAAATGCTCAGACTATAAACCAGCAACGGGTTGGATACGCAGGGTATTGCCTGCTTTTCTAATACACTTCGTATCACTTTGCTTTATATCTACTGGCAGTAAACCGGCATAGCGGCACCGCATGCCGGTTTTGGCCAGCTATTTGAAGGGGGACGATTGGTATGACCGATGGCCAGAAATTCTATATCTGCAAAAAGTGCGGCAACCTTGTGGGGATGGTTCACAGCTCCGGCGCTCCGTTATCCTGCTGCGGCACCTATATGCAGGAGCTGGTACCCAATACGGTGGAGGCCGCCGCGGAAAAACTCCTGCCGGTGATCACATCTTCAAACGGCCGCGTGCTTGTGGAGGTCGGCAGCATTCCTCACCCGATGGCCGAGGAGCATCTGATTGCCTGGATTTATTTGCAGACAAGAAGCGGCGGCCAGCGAAAACGCCTGCAACCTGGAGAACGGCCGCGCGCGGTGTTTGCCGTGGAAGGCGACGAACCGGTCGCTGCGTTCGCCTATTGTAATCTGCACGGTCTCTGGGGTGTATCCATTTTATAAAGCACGAAAAGGGCGTTCCGCAGGGGAGGCCCTTTTCCATGGAAAACCGCGCTCCGCCACATACGCACATGCAATTTGTTCACGGACTCCTTGCCTGTTTGTGTTATACTATCCAATAGAAATTGTGTTGGCGGTGACGCCGCTTGGCGCAACAGGCTGCCCGGCAACCGCATGCGGGAGGAGATTCCTATGAACCGAGAAGAATGGTCCTTTTTAAAAGAAAACCTGCCCTTTTGGGACGGTCTGGACGATGCACAAAA
>CATNEU010000053.1 GCA_950097605.1 uncultured Oscillospiraceae bacterium
TGATCGAGGACTTTACAAGCTGACCGCAGCATATGCAAAAACAAGGCGCCTTCCGTTTTGGATGGCGCCTTGTTTTTGCATATATACCGCCGCACGCTACAGCAGCTTGGAACCGTTGATGACCAGCGAAAAGCGCAGCTTCAAAAATTCCGCCGCACGCCTGCACAGTACCATCCGGCCCAGAAAAATCTCGAAATAGTTCATCACTGCGCAGATCTGCGGGTCAATTTCGATCTCCAGCGTGATCACCTTTTGGTCCGCCGAAAGCGACAGCGCCGACTTTTTCACAGCGTAGTTCACGCGGTCGTGGATGTCAAACGTTGCAATTTCCGTATTGCGCACCCGCGAACGGCGCACGTCGCTCTTATCCGCGAGGATCAGCGCCGCCGCCACCGGGCTGCCCGGAAAACCCGTGCTCTCGTCGTGGTTGCCGATGGCGGAAATGACCGTTGCAATCTCCGCGGGGTCCATCTGCATGTTGTCCAGCAGACGAAACGCCATCACCGCGCCGCTCTGCGCATGGTCCACACGGTTGACAATGTTGCCGATATCGTGCATATAGCCCGCGATCTGCGCGAGCTGCGCCTGCCGCTCGTCATAGCCGAGCTCCAGCAGAATGCGGCTGGCGGTGACCGCGCATTTGGTCACATGCGCAAACGCGTGCTCCGTATAGCCAAGCGCGGCCAGTGCTTCATCGGCCTTTTTGATATAGATATTGATGTGTTCGTTGTGCCGGATATCCTCAAAGGTAATCATATTGCCGGTAGCCTCCCCTGTCCTATTCATACCGCCCCACAGGGCCATACATCTATTGTATAGAAAAACTGTCCGCTTATCCAGAAGATATTTGTAAAATCCGAAGATTTTTTTGGCGGTTCACACCGCTCCGATTGACAACCCCGCCGCACGGGTATTATAGTAGAAAGCGCAGGCCGGCCCCAGCGGCTGTCTTTTGGACCCGATGCGGTCCCGCCGCCGGCCTGAAATTGCGGCAAAACGCCGTGTTAGAAAGAGGTGTGTTCCCACTATGAAAATATTGGTTACCGGCGGAGCGGGTTTTATCGGCTCCCACACATGTGTTGAACTGCTTGCCGCGGGCTACGAGGTTGTGATTGTGGACAACCTTTGCAACTCCAAAAAGGAAGCTGTGCGGCGCATTGAGGAAATCGCGGGGAAATCCGTCACGTTCTATCAGGATGATATCCTCGACGCCGGCGCACTGGACCGCATCTTTGCGGAACACCGGATCGACGCGGTGATCCACTTTGCCGGCCTGAAGGCCGTTGGCGAATCGGTTTCGATCCCCCTGCGCTATTATCATAACAACATCACCGGCACGCTGGTCCTCTGCGAGACAATGGCCAGGCACGGCTGCAAAAGGATGGTGTTCAGCTCCTCGGCCACGGTCTATGGCACACCCAAAACCGTGCCGATCAAAGAGGATTTCCCGCTGTCCACCACCAATCCCTATGGCAGCACAAAGCTCATGATTGAGCAGATCCTGCGGGACGTCTATGTCTCGGACAACGAGTGGAGCATCGCGCTGCTGCGGTATTTCAATCCGATTGGCGCGCACAAGAGCGGGCGTATCGGCGAAAATCCCAACGGCATTCCAAACAACCTCATGCCCTACATCACCCAGGTGGCCATGGGCAAGCTCGAACGGCTCGGCGTGTTCGGCAACGATTACCCCACCCCGGACGGCACCGGCGTGCGGGACTATATCCATGTTGTGGATTTGAGCCTTGGGCACCTCAAAGCGCTCGATAAGGTGCTCTCGTCGAACGGCGTGGACGCCTACAACCTCGGCACCGGCAAGGGCTACAGTGTGCTGGAGATCGTGCAGGCCTTTGAAAAGGCCACCGGAAAAAAGGTGCCGTATGCGATTATGCCGCGCCGTCCCGGCGACATTGCCGCCTGCTATGCAGACCCCTCCAAAAGCCGGGACGAGCTGGGCTTTACTGCGACGCGTGGCATTCAGGAGATGTGCGAGGACTCCTGGCGGTTTATGGAGCAAAACCCGGACGGGCTTTGAGAAAAGAGACTGCAACGGTTTTACAGGCTCCAAACGGCATCCATAAAAAAGCAGCGGGAAAACGCATGGCGTTTTCCCGCTGCTTTTTTATACCGACAAGCCCTTATGCCTGTTTGTTGCCGTTTCGATTCTCGTTGAAGAGATTCTGGATGGCCTTTTCATCCCGTGCCATCGTGATGGTACCCTGGATCACCGCACCGTCGTTGATTTGCAGCGAATTTGATTTGATATCGCCGACGACGACCGAGGTTTTGTCAAAGATTGCAAGGTCTTTGGCGGTGACGTTGCCCTTGACTTTACCGCTGATTTTCGCACTGCCGGCGTCAATGTCGCCAATCACAAGAGTGGCTTCGCTCACGGCCAGATTCTCGCTGCAGGAGAGGTTTCCGTTGATTTTGCCCGTGTCGATATACATGCTCTTGGATTTGAGGTTGCCCGTGACCTCGCCGTAGATCTCAAGCTGTCTTGAGCAGGCGATATCGCCGTTCACAACGCCGTTGACGCGCATCGAGCTATTGGCCACAATGTTGCCGTTGATCACCGTATCCTTAGAAATCACGGTAATTTCGGTGCTCTCGGGCGCCGCAGGCGCCTTCTGGATCGGCTCAATTTTGATCTCCGGCTGGCGGATGGCCGCGCTTCCCGGATGCTGCACAACCACCGGCTGCTCTTTCGGCTGCTTCGGCGCGCTGGCGGCAGGCGTTCCCGCCGAGTTGTTGGGCTTCTGATTGGTCTTCTGCGCAGGCTCCTCTTTTGCTCCCCCTACCGGCGAAAACACTTCTTTCACAGCTTGTTTGAAATCTGATTTAATTCCCATTTTGTTACTCCTTTACCTATGCTCGATTTTCTTCCCTACTGGTCCCTATGTACCTCCAGGCGCCCTCCGGCAGCTTTTTGGCGCGCCGCGGGCGGTTCACAGTCTTGCCGGCCGGTTTTTACTGGTCGCTGTGATCGTCCTCCGCGTATTCGCTGTAATCGCTGAGCGATTTGAATTGCACGGGCGTCACCTCCGGCGTCAAACGGTCAAACACAAAGCCCTCCGCCGCGTAATACTCAATAATGTTTGGCAGGGCGGCCGCTGTATTGACCTTTGGTTTGCTGTCGTGGAAAAGCACCTGTGAAACCGTGCTCTTCCGGCTGTATTTCGTAGCGTTGTTTGTAATGCTGGAAATCGACGGCGGCGGATTGGACGCATCCTGCGAGGAGACGTTCCAGTCGTAATAGACAAAGCCGCGGCGGGTCATTTCGGCAATCAGCTCTCCTGTAATGCCGGAGCGCTCCGCATACACGTTGTTGCTGCCGCCGGGGAAACGGAACATGGTGGGATACTGCCCCGTAGTTTTGTAAAGCAGCTCATAGAGCCGGTTGAAATCCGCCAAATAGGCATCCACCGATTCATAAATCTGTTCATAATTGTGCGTATAGCTGTGGATGGCAAGCGTATGCCCCTCGTCCACAATGCGTTTATACAGCGCAAGGGATTCGTCGTCCTCCCGCCCGATCACGAAAAAGGTCGCCCGGATCCCATAGAGCTTCAGCGTATCCAGCACTTTCACGGTGTTCTCCGACGGGCCGTCGTCAAATGTCAGATAAACGGTGTTTTTCTCTGGAAGCTTGGCCTCCACCTGGTTGTCCACGCGCATATCGGGATACAGCTTTTGATATGGCTTGGTATAGTGCACGGCATCCGTTGAATCACCGGGGTCGCTGCTCTCTCCGATATTTTTAATATCGGAGCTGCTGTTGCTGGAGCTTCCCGTCGGGCTTTTATCCTGCGCGTCCCCGGCGCCCTGCTTGTACAGTATGACCTGCTGGGTTAGCTGCTCGACGTCGTTCTGCAGGGCAGAAACACGCAGGGACTGCACAATGGCAACCGTGACCGATGAGAGGACGATCAACCCGATAAATCCCATGATGACCAGCTTAAAAATCACAACGTTTCGTCTGTTATAAATAGTACCACCCCTTATCATATCTGGCGGACAGATCCTACCATTGTATATGATAATCCTACAGATATTCCCATATTAAAAAACTCTCAAATATATTATAAACACATTCCGAGCCTTTTGCAATCGTTTCCCCCAAAAACCCTTAAAATCGGGAACTATTTTTCGAGATAACCAATTATCATGCTGGGATTTCCGGTATTTTAAATAAAACTGCCCAAGACCCACGTTTATTTTGTTGCGTGCCCTCTAGAAAACGGCACATTGTGTCTCGCAAACGCCTGCGGTTTATCCTATCAATTCCAGTTATGGAAGCGGATGCTCCTCCGAGGCATAGGATTTCGTATCGGTTGGCAGGCCCTTTTTTTCGAGTGAACGCTCAATCTGCGTCCGGACCAGCGAATAGATCACCGCAAAGGTGGGCACACCGATAAACATACCCAAAAATCCGAACAGGCCGCCTCCCACAAGGATGGCGAAAATCACCCAGAACGCCGTGATGCCTGTGGAGTCGCCCAAAATCTTGGGGCCGATGATATTGCCGTCGATCTGCTGAATCACCACAATGATGATTACAAACAGCAGGCATTTAAACGGGTTTTCGATCAGAATGATAATCGCGCTCGGCACCGCGCCAATAAACGGTCCGAAAAACGGAATTACATTTGTGATGCCCACAATGACCGAAACCAGCAGCGCATACGGCATCTGGAAGACCGACAGCACCAGAAAGGTCAGCACGCCGATGATTAGGGAGTCGATCAATTTGCCCGAGATAAACCCGCTGAAGGTGGCGTTGGTTTTGTGCGTAACACCCACAAGGTGTTCCACATAGTGCTTTGGAAGCAGTGCATACAGCACCTTTTTGAGCTGCGCAAAAAACTTCTCCTTGCTCAGCAGCATATACACCGAGATAATCAGGCCGATCACCCCGTTTTTCACAAAGGTGGTAATATTGATCGTAGCGTCGAGCAGCATGGGCGCAACCTTGCCGAGGATCTCCGCCGACTGGGTCATAACCCCTTCGACCGACTCGTTGATCGAACCCATAAACGCCTCCGGCAGGCTCAGTTTCTCCACCATATCGGTCATCCAACTCTGGATGGCCTGGATATAGGATGGGATGTTGTTGACAAGGCTGGTGATGCTCTGCGCAAGCTGCGGAATCACAAACGATAGGAACGCAAAGAGCAGCGCGGCGACAAATAGAAACGAAACCAGCAATGCCAGCGCGCGCCGCAGCCCCGCGTACTTGTCCCCGCGGATCTTTGAGAAAAACACCCGCTCGCAGAACTTCACAACCGGGTTGACGAGAAACGCAATTGCAAACCCATACACAAATGGGCTGATCAGCGACAGAAAAAAAGAGGCCCCGCTTAAAAACACCCCAAAGTTGCCGACAAACACGGCAAACAGAATGCTTGCGGCGATCACCAAAAACGCATATACGGCAATTGTGGTATACTTTCGGTTCCAATGAATCTTCAAAAGCACATCCTCCCCCGCTCAGCCGGTGCAGCGGACAGCACGCAGCCGGATATTGTATATGACCGATGCAGGGCCATTCCCTGGCGGGCCCGTTGCCGGCTCTGCGCCCGCCATCCGTGGCCAAGCACACATGCTGACGCTCTGTAAACAGAATTGTCTTCTATTATATAACTATAGCACAAGCGGTGCATTCTATGCAACTCAAACTGTGTGAACTTTTATTCGCAGGCACGCTCCCCGCATGTTGATCTTGCGCCTTGTCCGGCGGGTATAGTATAATGAATAGGATTCACGGTGTCCCCCGCTTTCGCAGGCCCCCTGCGAAGGATCCGCCGCCATACGGCGCACTGGCCGGTTGGGCGCTGCAGGGCGCGGAGATACCGCAACAAAAATCGGCGCTCTGGTGCGCGCCGCGGGAAAGGAGCCTCTCCAAAATGTTGACACCACCAGACAGAAAAAAGCCCGGCCCTTTGAAAACCGCGCTGATGACCGCCGGCATGATTTTGCTTTTGATTTTAATTGGATATTTCTTTGGCGGTAAATAGGGGAATACGCATCCTTCTATCTTCTTAAGCCGCCGCATACACTGTATACGATCCGATATCATTCTTCAAAGGAGTTGCATATGTTTCCGTCTGACCACCCACTGGAGGTTTACATCCTGCTAACCCAGACCGGGACTGGTATCTCCCGGTTCCTGCGTTTTTTCTCACATGACCGCTATAACCACAGTTCTCTCGCCCTCGATAACACCCTCACCAACATGGTGAGCTTTGGAAGGCGGGTGAGCTGGTTTCCGTTTATCAGCGGTATGGTCTATGAAAACTATCAGGGCGGCCTTTTCGCCCGGTACCGCGAGACTGTCTGCAAGGTATACAGGCTGCGTTTGACACCGCAGCAATACGAAAGCCTGCACAGCCTGCTGGGCGTCATGCTGCGGGAGATGCCCCGCTATAAATACAGCCTGCTCGGCATTCCTCTGGTCTACTTCGGCATCCCGTTTGGGCGGCCCTACCGGTTCACCTGTTCTGAGTTTGTCAGCACGCTGCTCTGCCGCGCCGGCATCCTGCAGCCGCACAAGCCCTGTCCTCTTTTCCGCCCGTCGGACTTTGAAAACCTTCCGATGCTCGAACCGGTATATGAAGGCCTTCTGCGGGATTACAGTCCCGGCTGGCAAACTGCGTATGGCGGCCTCTCCGCCGTACATCCCTAATAAAAAGCGGTTTTCAGAAAATATCCTGCGCAGCGGCAGGGGAAATTTTCTGAAAACCGCTTGATTTTTATGGCTTGAATGCAAAACACAGGCCGTGCTCTCGCACTCCTTTATAAACTGCGCCGGCTGGTTGGCTATACAACGCCAAACGGCCTGCACGGCTTGCGTCTGCTCTGTTTTTGCCTTCGCCCGGCTAAAAGGCCCTGGCGCCACGTCCGAAAAAGCTTATATTCCACTTGTTGTCCTCTGGCAGGGCGCCCATATTGGATGGGCGCCCTGCTTTTTGCTTTTCCGGCTGTCGTCTAATGGCCTATGTAGCCTGCTGGCGGGCTTCGGAAACGCCCAAACCAAAACTGATCGTGAGCGCGGTGTTCACCTCGTGCATCGAACCGTCGTCGAGCTTTCCCATGCGTTCTTTCAGGCGCTTTTTATCAATTGTCCGAATCTGTTCGAGCAGGACAACCGAATCCCGCTGCAGCCCGCAGTTATCCGCGTGCAGCTCAATATGCGTCGGAAGCTTCGCCTTATCTTTTTGGCTTGTGATGGCCGCGGCAATCACGGTGGGACTGTATTTATTGCCGACGTCGTTTTGCACAATCAAAACCGGGCGGATACCGCCTTGCTCCGAACCCACGACCGGACTCAAATCCGCGTAGTAGATATCTCCCCTTCTGATATTCACAAAATCCACTCTCCGTAAAATGTAATCTTTGGGAACCTGCATCTCTATTGTTACCGTATCTTTTTGCATTTAATCATGGGCCAAAGAATTTTTAGGGGAGCAAAAATCATCCGCCTCACGTATGCAAATACCGCCCCGCCGCGTATCCTTCCGGTTTTTCAGCCTGCCTGCTGTATCCGCCGTATGCAGCAGACAGATACAGATGTTCGCCATGCGCCGGAACCCATCTTCACGGCAGCGGGCGGGAAACACATTCCCTTGTTCTATCATATTATCCGCGGTGGGTTTTTGACAATAAAACCGACGAGCTATTTTCATTGTAACGGATTGGTTTATCCATCTTTTCTGTTGTCGCTCGCGCCGCAATGGGCTCATCTTTTTGAAAAAAGGATACAAAATATTACTTGTTTCTTCTTAACCAATAGATTCATCTTTCCCATAGTTTGTCGCTCGGGCCGCGTTGGGGGATTGTTTTTTTGACTTACCTTCTTAACCAATAGATTCATCTTTCCTATAGTCTGTCGCTCATGCCGCGACGGGCACATCCTTTTTTGTGAGAAAAAAGGATGCAAAAACGCAGTCAAGGGAGCTAACGGCTCCGCTCCATTTGACTACACGCCGTACATGGCTAAGCAAAGAACAACGGTACAGAGGTCGCGGGAAGCGCGGCGCAGGGTCGCGGGCCTGCCCCCTTCACAATCCCCGGTCCAGAAGGGAAGTTACGCTGATATGAAAAGGCCCGCTGCAAAAGAGGGGAACTTTATATAGGCCCCTCCTTTGCAGGGAACCTTCTGAAAACATCCCCACTCGGGCACGGCTGGGGATCGTGAAGGGGCGCATCTTCCGACCCATCAGCGCA
>CATNEU010000054.1 GCA_950097605.1 uncultured Oscillospiraceae bacterium
GGCGCAGGACGTGCTCGAGGGCAAGCTGCGCGAGATCGTGTCCAAGCTGACCGTGGAGGAAATCTACCGCGACCGTGAGAAGTTCGCCTCCAAGGTGCAGGAAGTCGCGGCGATTGACCTCTCGGAGATGGGGCTCGAGATCAAGGTCTTCACCATCCGGGACATCGCGGACCGCAACGGCTACCTGGACGCACTGGGCGAGGAGAAAATCGCACAGGTCAAAAAGGATGCAAACATCGCCAAGGCCGAAGCGCAGAAGGAATCCGACATCAAGACGGCCGAGGCTGCGCGTATCGGTGAAGCCGCAAAAATCGTTGCGGAAACCCAAATTGCGGAATCCCAAAAGGAAAAAGAACTCAAAGTACAGGAATACAAAAAACAGGCGGAGGCCGCCAAGGCAAACGCCGACCTGGCCTATAAAATTCAGGAAAACATCACCCGCAAGGAAGTCACCGAGACCGAAATGCAGGTGGAGATTTTGCAGAAGCAAAAGGAAAAAGAGCTGATTGAAGAGGCCATGCGCATCGAGATCCTGAAAAAACAAAAGGAGATCGAAATTGCGGAAAACGAGGTCAAGAAAAAAGAGCAGGAGCTCGAGGCTTCGATTAAAAAACAAGCCGAAGCGGAGAAATTCCAGTTTGAAAAACGCGCGGACGCGCAGAAATACAAGGAGATCGCCGAGGCGCAGTCCAAGGCGACGCTGATCGAGCTGGAGGGCAAGGCGCAGGCCGAGGCCATCCGGCTGCAGGGTATGGCGGAGGTCGACGTCATCCGCGCCAAGGGCGAGGCGGAGGCCGACGTGATGAAGCAAAAGGCCGAGGCGTTTAAGCAATACAACGACGCGGCCACTACCCAGATGATTATTGAAAAGCTGCCCGAAATTGCAAAAGCAGTGGCGGAGCCGCTCTCCAAGACCGAAAAGATCGTGGTGGTAGACAATTCGGGCGGAGACGGCGGCGGCCGCCGGGGCGCTTCCAAAATCTCGGGCTATGTGACCGACATCATTTCGCAGCTTCCCGAAACCGTAGAGGCCCTGACCGGCCACAATGTGATGGAGAAGCTGTTTGGGCGCGCGGAAAAAGACGACGAGCAGTCCTGACAATCGCGGCATGGCACGATACCGGTTTCACACGCAAAAGGGCGGATGCAGAACATTTGCATCCGCCCTTTTCTTTTGCGCCGGTCCATGGTAAACTGTGTGCAGAACTCCCCCATTCTGCTGAAAACGAGGTGCATGACCCTATGACGGAACGTGAAAAAATGCTGGCCGGCCAGCCCTACGACACCCGCGACCCCGAGCTGCTCGGGATGTACCACAACGCCAAGCGGCTGCTTGACGAATACAACACCCTGCCCTCCACCGAATCGGAGCGAAAAGCGCAGATCCTATCCGAGCTGCTGGAGCACGCCGGCGAAGGCGTTTGGATCGAAAAGACCTTCTCCTGCGACTACGGCAAGCACATTTCAATTGGCAAAAACACCTTCATCAACTACAACTGCGTGTTCATCGACGACAACTGGATCCGCATCGGGGAAAACGTGCTGATCGCCCCGGCCGTGCAGATCTACACGGCGACCCACCCCGTGGACTGGCGCGTACGCCTCGGCACCCGGCCGGATGGCTCGGCGTGCTATACCACCCACACGGCCCCTGTCACCATCGGAGACGGCGTTTGGATCGGAGGCGGCGCGGTCATCTGTCCGGGCGTGACGATTGGCGCCCACAGCGTCATCGGCGCGGGCAGTGTTGTCACCAAATCCATCCCCGCAGACAGCGTCGCCTATGGAAACCCCTGCCGCGTTGTCCGGACGCTGTAGGCCTTGCCGGACGCTCCGGTTGGAATTGCAGAAAAAGCCGCCGCATTCCTCCCCCTTTCCGCTCCTCCTGCTGCATGAGCGGAAGCTTCGCAGCCTACAAAAAGAACGCGCCAGAATGCAAAAACCGTCCTGTCTATACATGCTATAGACAGGACGGTTTTTTCGGTATGCCATCGTTTCCCGTGCGCAAAATGGACATTATGCGTTGGCGCCGGTTAAAGCGCCGTCCCGCTTGGATCCGGCCCGCTCCTGCGCAATGCGCAGCAGCTCGCATTCGCCTTCCACCTCGCTGGGATACGGATAGGTGCGGGTATAAACGTCAAACCGTTCCCGGATCCTCCGGGCCTTCTCCATGTCCCTCTCCGCAAGCAGGGCATAGGCGTACTCCGTTCGCAAAACCGAGGGGAACTTTTGCATGGAATGCATAAATTTCCGTTGGCGTTGATCCAGCATCCCCTCCAGCTTCTCCAGGCGATTCTCTGCGATCAGCTCGCAATACATACGGTCGCAAAGCAGCAAGCCCCGATGCAGCCCGACAATGGCCGTATCCATTTGCAGCAGCTCTTCCATCAGCCGGTCCGCTTCGCGGAACGCATGCAGGTCGATCAGCCTGTTGCAGGCAAACACCCCCACCACGGCGCACATGCTGTTTTGCATGCCCTCCGGGGAGGGGACCGCAAACCACGCCTCCGGCATATCCCGCAGGCGCGCGCCCTGCGCAAGCCGCTCGTTTACCTTCATTTGGAGCCAGAAGGCGCGCAGGGCCTCGCTGTTTTTCCCCATCGACAGCGTGTTGTAGCCGTCGTTGTCCAGCGTCCCAAGCCGCATGGGGACACCGTTTGCCAGCGCCAAGGCAAATCCGGATAACGCCGCTGTGAACAGAAACGCCGAGAGCAGCGGAATCCCGCCGCAAAGCATGGACAAGCCCCAAAAGAGAACGCCGGAGATACCGTTTGCCAATACGCCGCCCAAGTTGTACAGCTTAAACGGCATCGTTCCATCCACCAGCTCCGGCGGACACATCAGGCATTGCCCGCCGGTCCCGGCAACCGACAGCTTCCGCAGCCGTATCTTTTCATTCTCTTTTAACCACATAAACCCGCCGATGCGGAAGGAAGAATACCGGTAGCCGGTCAGCAGCCCAAACAGCAGGTGGCCCGCCTCATGCACGATGAGCTGCAAAAAAATCGCCGCAGTGGTCACTACCACAAGGAAACCCCATTCGAGCAGAATTCCGCCCGGCATTTTTTCTAACGCGAATACAGAGATCATACGCTGCGCGATCAGCGCGCCGCAAGCGCCTCCCAATACAAAACAAGCGATCCGGGAAACCCACTTTTGCCATCCGTTTTTCCTCTGGTTGTTTCTTTCCATAGCCGCCTCCTGTCTGGATCCTCTGTTTGCAAACCGTCCAGTCTTTCCTTCTGCCGCACCTGCAAGTCCTGTTCATAAAGAATTCGTTTATATTGTATACCATACCATACATCCGGCCGACGAGCAACCAAACCAGACAAAAGTGTGGATGCCGGACAATTGAAGGCCAAACGGCCTTTGAGTCCTCCTGTCTTCCGCGTTTGCGCATGCGAAAAAGAACCGGAAGGTACAAAGCCTTCCGGTTCTTCACCATGCGGAAACAGCGCTTAGTGGATAAACGAATCGTGGATCGCGGTCAGCGCTTTTTCCGAGTCGGCGCGGCTGATGAGCACCGAGATTTTAATTTCGCTCGTCGAGATCATCTGTATGTTGATCTGTGCCTCGCTGAGCGCCTCGAACATTTTGGCGGCAACGCCCGGGTTGGACTGCATGCCCGCGCCGACCACCGATACTTTGGACACGTTGTCGTCGCAGGTGATCTTGTCGGCGCGGATGATCTCCTTCATGCTGTCGAGGACCTTCATGGCCTCGAGCTTGTGGTCGAGCGCAACGGTGAAGCTGATGTCCTTGGTGCCCTCGCGGCCGATGGATTGCAGGATGATATCCACGTTGATTTTGGACTTCGCCAGAGCCGAAAACACCTTAAACGCAATGCCCGGCGCATCCGGGACGCCGATGATTGAAAGCCTTGCCACATTATTGTCACGGGCGACGCCTCTGATTAACATTTTTTCCACTTTTGTTACCTCCTTGACCTTCGTGCCGGGCAGTCTCTCCAGGCTCGACAGAACTTCCATATTGACATTGTATTTCTTCGCCATTTCCACAGAGCGGTTGTGCAGTACGTTCGCGCCGAGGGTCGCCAGCTCGAGCATCTCATCATATGTAATCTCGTCGAGCTTCTGCGCGTTCCCTACATACCGCGGGTCGGCCGTATACACGCCGTCCACATCGGTATAGATCTGGCAGAGATCCGCCTTCATGGCGGCCGCTATCGCCACGGCGGAGGTATCCGAACCGCCTCTGCCGAGCGTGGTGATGTTGTCGAAGCGGTTGACGCCCTGGAAGCCCGCCACAATCACGATTTTCTTCTGGTCCACCTCGTTTTCGAGGCGTTCGACGTTAATCTTGCGGATGCGCGCCGCGCCATGGGAGGAATCGGTCAAAAAGCCCGCCTGCCAGCCGGTGAGAGAAATCACCGGAAAACCCAGTTTTTCAATTGCCATCGCCAGCAGCGACATCGAAATCTGTTCCCCCGCGGAGAGCAGCACATCCATTTCCCGTTTGGACGGGTTCGCATTGATCTCGGCGGCCTTTTCAATAAAATCATCGGTTGTATCGCCCTGGGCGGATACAACGGCAACCACGTTGTTGCCTGCGGCATAGGTTTCGGTGATGATCCGCGCCACATTGAAGATGCGCTCGGCGTTGGCGACGGATGTTCCACCGAATTTTTGTACGATCAAAGCCATTTGTGTTAAACCTCCAATATGATTTTGCAGTGGGAGTCTGACCGCAGCCTCTCCCCCGCACAGCTTCGCAGAACGGGGCAGGCCTTCCGGAGGCCCCTGCTCTTTTGCATGTATCGGTTCCCCCTGCGGGGAAATACGCTATTCAAATTGAATTGTGGTGCCCTCATTGTCGATCTCGAGCATTTGCAGCCGCCAGCCCCGAAAACCACGGTCGGCCAGCGCCTTTTCCGCTGTTTCGGCAAACTGCAGGTTTTCAGGCGGGATCATCGCAATCAGCGTGGGGCCCGCGCCGCTGATGTAGCAGGCATAGGCGCCCAAATGGTAGCACAGCTCGAAGATGTCCTCCGCGCCCTTGATCATCTGCAGACGGTAGGGCTGGTGCAACCGGTCCTGCGCCGCAATGCGCAGGTTGTGGAACGCGCCCGAATACAGCGAAACCGACATCAGCGCCGCCCTCGAGAGGTTGTACACCCCGTCGCGGTGCGGAACCTGATCGGGCAGCACGCCGCGCGCCACGCTGGTCGGCAGCTCAAAATCCGGGATAAACGCGGCGAATTTGATTTTGCCGCGCACGTCCTGCTTGACATAGTACACGCGCCGGTTCTCGAGCACCGCCGTCACGAGCCCGCCCAGCAGCGCGGGGGCGACGTTGTCCGGGTGCCCCTCGGTCTGCGCCGCGATGTTCACAAGCTCCCCGGTGGTCATCGGGCAGCCCAGCAGCACGTTGGCGCCGGCCAGCCCCGCGATGATGCAAGCCGAACTGGAACCCAGCCCCCGGGTCATTGGAATGTTGTTCTCCTGGACGATGCGCAGACCGCGAAACGGCTTGCCGCAGACGTCGTAGAGGTACTTGGCGGTTTTATAGACGAGATTGCCCTCGCCAGTGGGAATTTCAACGCCGTCGGCCGAGGCGATCGAAATGCCGTCGTATTCCTCCATATGCACATGGTTATACAGGTTCAGGGCCAGGCCGAGGGAATCAAAGCCCGGCCCTACGTTTGCGCTGGTCGCAGGAACGTTTATTTTTATCATAGCTCAATACTCTTTTCTGAAAGGGTTTGCCGGCAGTTAACAGTCGAGAACACGGATCATCGAGAGCGCCGGCATCCCCTGCTCCGCCAGGCGCGCCGCGCCGTCAAGAATCTTTGACTCCGGCAGCGGAACGGTCACAAAGGCGAACTCATCGTCCGGCTTGTCATCCCTCGAAAGCGCCTGTATCTCGCCAAACAGCCCGCTGGCCGCGGCCCTGGCCCGCTCATTGTCCGCCGCGCGCAGGCAGATATAATAGGCGGCTTGGTCTTCCCGCCAATCCGCAACCTGGTTTTCGGCCGCATCCTCCCAGTGCAGGGACTTGCTCGGCCCCGGGTTCTTCACGGCGTCGATGATGTCGGCGACCACCGCGCTGGCAGTTGGCAGCTTGCCCGCGCCGCGCCCATAGAACACCACGTCGCCAATCGCGTTGCCGCGTACGAGAATGCCGTTGAACACGTCCTCAATGCCTGCAAGCTGGCTGTCCGATTTGATAAACGCCGGGCCGACGGTCGCCGTGAGTTTGCCATCTTCTCTTTTTTTCGCGCGGCCGATCAGTTTGATTACGCCGCCCCAGCTCCCCGCATAGGCCACGTCTGCCGCCGTGAGCTTGGTAATGCCCTGCGTCTCCACCTGGTCGGGATACACATGCTTGCCAAACGCCAGCGAGGCGAGGATGCAGATTTTGCGGCAGGCGTCGCCGCCCTCGATATCGGCGGACGGGTCGCGCTCCGCATAGCCCAGGCGCTGCGCCTCGGCCAGCGCTTCCCCGAACTCCATGCCCTCTTTGAACATCTTGGTCAAGATGAAGTTGGTCGTACCATTTAAAATGCCCACGATCTCGGTGAGTTCGTTTGCCGCCAGACACTGGTGCAGCGGGCGGATGATCGGAATGCCGCCGCCGACGCTCGCCTCAAACAGATATTTCACGCCGTTTTCCTGCGCGACAGCCAACAGCTCCGCGCCCTTCTGCGCAACAAGCTCCTTGTTGGAGGTCACCACGCTTTTGCCCGCACGCAACGCCTGCATCGAAAATTCATAGGCCGGATGCACGCCGCCCATGACCTCCGCCACCACCGATATCTCCGGATCGCCGACTATCTCTGAAAAGTCCTTGGTGAACCGGTCGCTGTAGGAAAGACCCGGGAACTCCCGCAGGTCCAATATGCGTTTGACCTCAATTGCTTCGCCGGCTCTCGAGAGAATGGATTGCTGGTTGTCGTGCACAACCTCCACCACGCCCGAGCCGACCACGCCGTGCCCCAATACTGCTATTTTTGCCATGTTGACCGCTACCTCCTGCCCTGTAATCAAAGCGGGGGCTGGTTCCGCTTGGGAACGCCCGCCGCCGGTGTATACTGTATTGCAAACCGGCCTTCGCCTTATCCGAAAGCCGCATTGGTAAAACGCCCTATCCGCTGTGGAAGCCGGCGGCCCGCTACTGCCCTGAAACGCGCTTTACGTCCACCACGCCGTCGAGCAGGGACACCAGCTCCAGCAATTGCTCGATGTCCAGCCGGAGCGCGTCGGTCCGCACCGAAATCGACACGGGCGCAACCCCGTCGATCGGAATGTTCTGGTTGACCGTGAGAATGTTGGCGCCGGCTCTGTAGAGCTCGGTGATCAGATTGGAAAGGGCGCCCGCCTCGTCGCTGAGGGTGATCGAGAGTGTGACGATGCTACCGGCTACCTGATTGTCATAGGGAAAAACGGACTCCTTGTATTTATAAAAAGCGCTCCTCGAGATGCCGACCTGTTTCGCGGCCTCGGACGCGCTCTTTGCCTTGCCCTGTGCAAGCAACGCCTTTGCCTGCACAACCTTTGCAAATATTTCGGGAAGAACCTTCCGGTCCACCAGCAGAAATTTCATGTGCGGCATCGCTCTCAGTCCACCTCCCAAATACGTTTGTATTGCTGTAATAAACAGTTTACCATTCGCTCGGGGATAACACAATGCCAAATTCCACGGATTCTACCGTTTGGCGGCTATATAAACCTGTTTTTTGCAGATGGCATGCGTCTTGCTTTGTTTTACACAGGATATCGCAAGCTCTCACTGAAAAATATAAAAATTCGTATTTTTTGCCGATTCATTTGCATCTCCGTGAATGTTTTTCTCCGGCGGCGCATGATAATTTCAGAATTTTGCGAATACTATACTATTGCATACCCTGTATGGAGCGGCGTGCGCCGTCCATCCGTTCAGGGGTCCCGAATGAAAACGTGCAAAAGGAAGTGCAGCGGCGATATGACAACCGATAAAAAGAAAGCCTTTATCATCAACGTGTTCTACATGGCGCTGGTCACAGCGCTTTGCTTTCTCGCCGTGAAATATCTGGCGGTGTGGATCATGCCGTTTTTGCTGGGATTTGCCATTGCCTTCCTGCTCAAACCCGTGGTGCGCGTGCTGCAAAAGGCCACCCACGCCAAGCGCAGCTACTGCGCGGTGTTCGCCGTACTGCTGGCCTATGCGCTGCTTGGG
>CATNEU010000055.1 GCA_950097605.1 uncultured Oscillospiraceae bacterium
TAAAACGCCTTGATCTCCTTCGGGTAATCGGTGACAAAGACCGGTTTTTTAAAGACCTCCTCGGTCAAAAAGCGCTCGTGCTCGGTTTGCAGGTCGCAGCCCCAGTAAACCGGATATTCAAATTTGTCCTTGTGCTGCTCCAGAATTTCAATTGCCTCGGTATAGGTGACGTGGCCGAAGTCGGCCTCCACCAGGTTGTTGAGCCGTTCAATGAGGCCCTTGTCATAAAAGTCGTTGAAAAACTTCATCTCGTTCGGGCAGCGCTCCAGCACCTGGGCCAGCACATATTGCATCATATCCTTAGCAAGCTCCATGTCGTCGTTTAAATCCGCGAACGCAATCTCGGGCTCGATCATCCAGAATTCCGCCGCATGGCGCGGGGTGAACGAATTCTCCGCACGGAACGTCGGACCGAAGGTGTATACCTTGCCGAACGCCATCGCCATGCACTCGGCTTCAAGCTGCCCTGAAACGGTCAGGCTGGTGGCTTTCCCAAAGAAATCCTGCGAATAGTCCACACTGCCGTCCTCGTTTCTGGGCGGGTTCGCCGGATCAAGCGTCGTCACACGGAACATCTCGCCCGCACCCTCGCAATCGCTGCCTGTGATCAGCGGCGTGTGCGCATAGACAAAACCGCGCTCGTTGAAGAACTGGTGAATCGCAAACGCCGCGACCGAACGCACCCGGAACGCCGCGTTGAACGTGTTGGTGCGCGGGCGCAGATGCGCAATCGAACGCAGATACTCCAGCGAGTGGCGCTTTTTCTGCAACGGATAGTCCGGCGTTGAAGCCCCCTCGACGTCGATTGAAGACGCGTGCACCTCAAACGGCTGGCGCGCGCCGGGCGTAAGCAGCAGGCTGCCCTTCACAGTGAGCGCGGCTCCGACGTTTGTCTTGGTAATTTCCTTAAAATGGTCAATTTTGTCCGCTTCGAACACGATCTGCAAATTTTTAAAACAGCTTCCGTCGTTGAGTTCAATAAAACCAAGCGCTTTGGAGTCGCGAATGGTTTTGACCCATCCGCATACTGTGATTTCATCCTGTGCATACCGCTCAGGTTCGGCATACAGCTGTACGATTTCAATTCTCTGCATATAGCCCTGTCTCTCCTTTATGTGATGGCCGGTGACAGCCAAAAGATTGCGCATGAAATGATGGGCGGGCTGCGCCTTGCGCAGCGGTTATGTTTTCTAACTGCGCCGGTAAATCTCTGATTTACGTGCGGCACACCGCACAACTGCGCGTTATGCGCGGCCGGCGCTTGTTTCAAAACAATAACCTGAATGCTCCGCATTCAGCCGCGCTCCCGCGTGGGCTGCGCCTCGTGCAGCGGTTATGTTTTCTAACTGCGCCGGTAAATCTCTGATTTACGTGCGGCACGCCGCACAACTGCGCGTTATGCGCGGCCGGCGCTTGTTTCAAAACAATAACCTGAATGCTCCGCATTCAGCCGCGCTCCCGCGCGGGCTGCGCCCCGCGCAGCGGTTATGTTTTATTATATCCCATTCCTCTGCGCAGAACAAGGCCCGAAGCCTTATTTACGGCGTTTTTTCCCTTTTGTTTAAAGAAATCCGCACGAAAATGCAAGTGCATGTCATCCAAATTCATCCATACTGTACGGTACAAAATGCGCTGTTTTGCAGCAGAGACATCTTCGGGCCCGCGAGAGCTGCCAGGCCCGCATCTGAAAACGCGCAAAAAAGCAAGGGGAAGCGAACCCGCTTCCCCTTGCTGAAACCAGACAGGAAATCATCCGGCACTCTTAATACTCCTTGACCGTGATCGTAAACGTTTCGGAGACGTTGCCCATCTCGTCCACAGCCGTAATCTCATAGCTGCCGGGAGTGCGGAGCTTCACAAAGAGCGAAGCCTCCTCTTCCTGCACGCCGTTGACCGTGAACACCGCTTTTTTATCGGAACGGATGGTGACCGGGCTGGCCACCGCCGCGCCGTTTTGAATCTGCGCATGGGTGCCTTCGTAGGTGGCCGTCAATACGGGGGCCTGCTTGTCAATCACCGCCCGGAAGCCGCCGCCGTAATTCCCGGCAATGTCATAGATATACACGGTGGTCACGCCATTGTCCGAAATGGTATACGCCGTACCAGTGAAAACCACTTCGCCGCTGATGACAAAGTTGACCGTTTCGCTTGCTGTGATCGTCACGTCGTGCGCGACCTTCACGCCGGACTGCGCGTTCGCCGTAAAGGCCGGCTTGGTGCGGTCGACCGTGAACGAAACCGTTGTGCGGTTACCAGCCTGGTCGACCGCCTCAACGGTGTATGCGCCGTCGTCGACGATACGCAGCCGGTATGCAAAGTCCGCGGCGACAACGCCGTTTACAATATACTGCACGCGGCTGTCGGCGCAGAGGCTCACGCTGCCCCTTGTGACGCCGCTCTCCGGCACGCCGGTGAGAACCGGCGCGGTCTTGTCGATCGTCACGCGGTACGCCGCCGCGGCGTTGCCCGCTCTGTCCGCAATTTTAACGGTCTGCACGCCGTCTTCCGTCAGGGTATAGGACGTACCGGTATACACCTCCACGCCGTTGACGGTGAACACCACCTCTTCGCTCGCGTTCAGCACCACGTCGCGGTTGACGGTGCTCAGATGTTCTTCGCTCGCAGTCAGCACCGGTTTGGTGCGGTCGATGACAAACACTGCGTGCTCGCTTTTCACGCCTTCCGCGTCGACCGCATAGAGGTCATACGCGCCTTCGACGCGCAGCGAGAGGCTCCGGCCGCTGCCGGCTTCCTCGCCGTTTACAAAAAAGGTGACGTCCCGGTCCGCCGTGATCGTCACAGCCGCGCGGCTGGCGCCGTTCGCGGGTATGCCGCTGAGGATCGGGCGGTCGATGACCGGCACGGGAACCAACGCGTCGATGGCCGCGCGCAGCGCATCCTTCGCCGCGTCCACCGCAGCCTGCTCTGCTGTGGGGTTGTCCAGAGCATTCTGTGCGTCCGTCAGTTTTGCCTGCATGGCTGCCCAGCTCTCGGCTGTATAGTCGGCCTCGTGCAGCGCGTTTGCCTCGTCCACAACCGCCTGCAATGCGTCCTTGTCCACCACCGGCACGGGAACCAACGCGTCGATGGCCGCGCGCAGCGCATCCTTCGCCGCGTCCACCGCGGCCTGCTCTGCTGTGGGGTTGTCCAGAGCATTCTGTGCATCCGTCAGTTTTACCTGCATGGCTGCCCAGCTCTCCGCTGTATAGTCGGCCTCGTGCAGCGCGTTTGCCTCATTCACAACCGCCTGCAATGCGTCCTTGTCCACCACCGGGCCGGACGGGACATACTCCGCCGCGCCGATATCGGGTTTGCCGTCGGTCAGCGGCGTACCAAAATAGTCCTGACCGCCGTTATCCGGAATGACAACGCCCGCGTCGATAGCCGGGGAGCCTGCCTGCAGCTTGTAGCCGCCGACCGAATCAATACCGTACGCACCGGTGCCCGGCGCCACGAGTTTCGGGTCCGCCTGGATCGCTTTGCTGTCGTTGCCCGGCAGTTTGTCGAAGCCATAGAACAGGTTGGCCTCCCAATCGATGTTGGACTCGTTGAACTTCACGCTCGTGAGGCCGCCCTCGTTATAGAAGATGTTGTTGTAGAACTTCGCGTCCGCGGTGCGGTTCGCGTCGTTGCGCATAAACTCGCGCGTAGTGCCCGCGCCCATGTAGATGGTGTTGTTATACGCCATGCTGCCGTGGTGGTTTACGCGCCAGTCGATAAAGCCGCTGTAGCTGTTGTCGTTCTGGCTGATGTTGTAGCGGTATACGCCGTTGTAGGAGGGCAGCGTGTCGGTGGAGCACCAGAGCAGGAAGCCGCCCGCGTTGTCGTGCAGGTAGTTGTACTGCACATAGATGTTCTCGTTGATCGCGTCGATTTCAATGCCCTGGCCGTCGCCGGGAACGCGCTGGATATCATAAACCTCGTTGTACTGGAAAACGACGTCCTTGGAGTTCCACGGGAACAGGCCCACGGCATAGTCGCAGTTTTTAGCGGTGGTATAGACGATGTTGTGCTCCACGATGGTGTCCTGGTTGTTGTCGATGATCGCGCCGTCGCCGTCAATATCGTGGAAGATGTTGTTTGCTATATAGAAGTTGGTGTAGGGCATCCATTCGCCGAGGCCCACATAGTCAAAATTTGCCCATTTTTCACCCGTCTTGGTGGTCCAGGGGGTGATGTAGTTGATACCCGAACGGCCGAGCTGCGCGAGTTCACAATTGGTGATGCGCACATCGTCGATGTTGGTGCGCACGCGCGCCGACGGGTCGTACGGCGTGGAATAGATGTTGAAGATGATGCCGCCCGCCGATTTGCCGTCGTTGTTGTTCGGGCCGCGGAAGCCGTGGATATACAGGTTGTCGAAATACAGATGCGTCATGGTGCCGACGTCCTCGGCACTGACCAGAATACCCCTTCTGAACGTATAGGTATAGCGGGGATTGATCGAGTCGAACTGTGGGTCGAACAGTTCGAGGTTGCGCACCTCCCAGTAGGACTGGTTGTAGAACGTGATGACGTTGTTGACCTGCTTGTTAATGTAAAACTGCTTGTTGGAGTTGAAATATGGCTGGGTCCAGTCCGCGCCGGGCTTGAGCACCGGGCGGTCGCCCTCGCCATAGCGGTCGATCAGAATGGGTTTGCCCTCGATGCCAGAGCCCTGCGGCTTCAGCGCGCCGGTCCACTCACAGCCCGCTTTAAACAGCAGTTGGTCGCCGGGCATAAACTGGATGGTGTTGACCTTTTCAATCGAGCGGAACGCCGTTTCGGGGCTTTGGCCGTCAAACGAGTCGTCGCCGTTCACCGAGTCGACATAGTATACGGTGCCCTCGGCCTTTGCAACTGTAAACGAGGCGGTCTTCTCGGCGCCTGCATAGACAACCTTGATCGTGACCGCTTTGTCCGCAAGGCCCGCGGCAATTTTGGCAAACGACAGCTCCGCGGTCTTGGATGCGGAATCGTAAGAGAAGTTCGAGATGGGCAGCGCCTCAAACGCCGCGCCGTCCACACGGACCGAAACCGTAAAATCGCTTTGGACCGGGCGGACGGTCGGGTCGGCGTCGAGCGTTGCCGTCAATTTTCCGTTCTCCGCGCTGACCGACGCCAAACTTGCCTCTACGATTTCCCCGCCCGAAGCCGCCACAGAAAATTGTTTTGTAAAGCTTTCGTTTTTCGGGGTGTAGGTCACGGTGAAATCAATGGTCTGGTCAATTGCAATTGCCGCAACCGGCGCGAAGGTCAGCGAAAGGCTGTTCTCCCCCGCCTGGCTGCCCGTTGGCGTCACATCCACAACCGTTTCAGACGCCGCGCTCGAAACATATTGCAGCGTGAAATCCGACGGGTTGATGCTGCCCGCAAAGCCCTCGCTGTACTGCACGTCCACCCTGCCGTTTTCCACCGTTACATCCGCGATGTCCGCGTCTTTTATAAGGCTCGCATCGTCCAGATAGCTGGGCTGCTGGTTGCCGGATTCCAGCCAGACGTATACTCTCGCCTTGGTGTTGTTGGCGCCCATCGTAAAGCTGATGGAATACTCCCGGTACTCGCTGCTCTGCGCAAGCACCTTTTTCTCGGAACCGCCGTAGTTTTTCACGCCGATCCAGAGCCGGTTGCCCGACGGCGCGGTGTTTTTGACCCAGATTTTGTAGGTATAGGTGGCGCCCGGCGTCAGGTTGTCCACATCCTGCTCGAGCGACGCTTCACCGCCCACAATCTTGGCCGCATAGTCGCCGGTACGCGGCTGCTCCGCCGCTTTGTTAACCTCTTTGTACTGGTGCCAGTTTCCAACGCGGCCCGGCACGGGTTCCACGGGCAGGTCGGTCACGAACGGATGGTTTGTGTCCTCAAAGCCCGGGTCCGCAATCAGGTTTTGCACGCCGGCTTTTGCCTGCGCGGCGTTTACACGGGATGTGGCGTTTGCCAGGCCGCCCGGTACTACCGAGAGCAGCAGCGCTAGCGTCAGAATGCCGGCAAGCGCCTTTTGGAATCGCTTTTTCATGATCTCATCCTCCTTTTGGTATATGCAAATACAACGGCTCCTCCGCAACACTGCCAAGCCCGCTTCGCCCCGCTTCCGGCAACTGGGCGCCGGTTTTTTTGTCAACGCTTTTAAAGGATCGGTTGATTTGTCCCCACTCATAGGGCTACAGGCCCTGCGCGCTCCGGCTGGAACCGCCGTCTTCAAACGAGACGGGGTTGTCGGCGGCAACCCGTTCTACCAGCGTATCGAACAACTCCGTATCAATATATTCCTGCACCACAATCCGCTGAATATCTTCATAGGGCTTGTATTCCAGCACTTTGTCGTCGATGACGCCTGCAAGTGCCACGCCGTCCTTCTCATAGGCAAACGACGCGCCTTTTTTATAGTCGGTCAGAATCCGCAGCAGATCCTGGTCGAGCTTTTCGAGCGTGCGCAGGTCCGAAAGGGTCACGGTATGGGTTTGTTTGTCCTGCGTTCCCTGCTCCCATACGGTATAGGTGATGTCGTCCCGTGCGACATACCGGTCCATGTTTTTTTCATAAAATGCCTTGCTCCCCGCTTTTGTCCGCCTGCCGGCCCGGTCTGCCAGCGCTTCGGTCAATTGCAGGCGCAGGTTGCTGGTGGTAAACAGATAATAGCCTGTCAGATCGAACTTGGTTGGGCCGTAAAACGTCTCGCCGCGCTCTTTCTTGCGCGCACGGGAGGCGTTTTCCTGCTCCATCTGCGCTTGTAGCTGCTCGAAAGAAAACGGCTGCATAATCCCAAGCTTTTCGGCCAGGTAAAACTGCGCGTTCATCTCCGCTGCATAGTCCCGCGCGCGCCGGTCGATCTCCTCTGTGTCGTCGCGGTCCTCCAATTCACGGCGGACAATGCCGCTGTAGAACGCCAATTCTTCTTTTCCAATCGTACGGCTGTAGCCGCTCAGTTGCAGGCCTTCGAGCAGTTCCGCCTCGATCTTGCCCGCATCGGGTTCCGGTTCTCGCGAAACCAGTATAAATCCTGCCAATCCAATTACAATTAGTATAATAACTGCTAAAAATATAAAAATAGGCCGTTTTCTGCGCTTGACAGCCTGCTCTTTTTTCTGCATAGATTCCACACCTTCCATTTTATTTGCATATAACCCTGTCTTCCAGGTGCAGCACATCGGATATATTCTTCCGCATTTTGTCTTATATATTGCTAATGATACCAATTGTATGCACTCAATTCAATCGCTATAGCCAAAGATTCTATAAAATAATGCATAAATACTCCAAAATTAACAAAACATATTTTTGATTTCTATGCAGTTTTCTAATTGTTTTTTACAAATTATTGTGCTTTTAGAATACTGCCATCCAAAAAATGCAGGATACCACTCAGAAAACAGATAGGCAATCGCTTGTTTTTCAGCGCATTCTTCATGAGGCGCCATTCTTTTGTAAACTCCAAGCGCATAAAAAAACAGGATGCCGCAGGCATCCTGTAAAAAAACCGTAGATTGTGTTTTTCAGCGGCGGCCGCCCTGCCGCGTATCCTCATAGATCATCCGCAGCCCGTCCAGCGTGAGGGTCTTGTCAATGGCCTCGAAAATACCCGAAACCTTGCCAATCATACGGGAAAGGCCGCCTGTTGCAATGATCTTGACAGCGCCGCCAAGCTCCTCGCTGATCTTCTGGGTGATGTTGCACACGGCGCCGACATAGCCGTGCACGGCGCCCGCCTGCATGCTTTCGACGGTGTTGGTGCCGATCACCTTTCCGGGATTCACAATTTCAATGCGCGGCAGCTTTGCAGCATTCTGAAACAGCGCGTCCATTGAAATGCGGATGCCCGGATAGATCACGCCGCCCAGATACCGGCCCTGCGCGTCGATGGCGTCGAAGGTGGTGGCGGTGCCGAAATCCACGATGATCTGCGGCCCGCCATATTTGCGGAAGCCCGCGACGGCGTTGACCAGCCGGTCCGCGCCGACCTCGCGCGGATGGTCGTAAAGGTTCTCACTCTGCACCTCGACGTTCTCCCCTACGATCAGAGGCTCCTTGCCAAAGTATTTGCGGATGGCATTGGAAATCGAATACATCACCTGCGGCACAACCGAAGTGATGATAACGTCCTCAATCTTTGCCACCTGAATTCCCTGGATCATAAAAAACTGGGTG
>CATNEU010000056.1 GCA_950097605.1 uncultured Oscillospiraceae bacterium
CGTTTTCATCTTCTATTTTGTCAAAATCCAGAATGAACACAAACAAATCATTGTACTTTGCATTGTCAAGCCAAAGAGATACCCTACCTGATGTATCTGGATGTTTTTTTCTGTACTCCGATAATTGTTGATACGCCTCTTCATACGTTAAATGGTAGAACTTGTGGCAGTTTGGTACATTATAGCTTAACCCTCGTGCGTTGCCTTGTTCGACAATGTATACCGGCATTTTCAGTTTGCCGATTAGAGTAAAGCAGTTATTGTAACCGCCTTGCTGCTTTTCCGCCAGTAACGGAACCGCTGGTGTTTCCATGATAAAATTCCTCCTTATAGATTTTGACAAGTCACAGATAACGCGTTACTGGCACTAAGCGGAACCGTGGAGGAACAGAGCAGCGGCGGCTCCATCATGGAACACGGCCCCGCTGTTCAATCTGCGACTTGTCAAAACCTATAAAGAAAAAGCGTTGTTTCCCTTACTTTCTAATTATATTATACTACAAAAATTTTTTCACAGCAAGAAACGCGAATAATGCTCATTTCTCCCATATCCTAAAACATTCTTGCAGACTTCATGTAAAAACATGTTGCCGCCACGCAAAAAGACGTAGCTTCTTCTTGGAAGATGTTGCTTTCACGCCCTGCTTTCTTTCCCTGGCTCGGCGGCTGGCAAAATTGTATCTACACTTTCAAATTCGAGCGGGAGCGGGAGTACCCCTGTTCGTCAGAGGGTAGCAGCTAAGCGCCCCACCGGGGGGATGGTTTTAGGAAAATCTCATTTTGATTTTTCAATGCTGGTTTTCTCGGCGGATTTCCCTCCCGACACAAAATCACGGCGGAAACGGAAGAAAACGGCGGACGCGGCGGCGGTTATACCCCATGCAGAAAATGCAAAGAAAAAGAGCGGGTTTCCCCGCTCTAACTACTCAATTTCCAGATTTTCCGCAACTATTCCTTTATAAACGGGACGCTTTCCTTTAGCATATTCAACACAACTGCCAACTGATTGTCGGTACAATTTTCCAACAGCTCGTTTATTTCTTTCAGGTAGAGGCTATTTTCTCGCGTCTGTCTCTCGCTTGTATATGGTATTGAAATAATGTCGTTTGCAGTAATGCCAAAATATTCTATCAGGTCAACTAATTTGTCTAAGCTGAATCTGCGCTCTCCACGTTCGCATTGTCCTAAATAGTTCGTCTCTGTCTCCAATACCTCAGCCAACTTTTCAAGTGTTAGACCTTTCAGTTTTCTATATTTTCTAATATTCTTTCCTATTTCAAAGGATAATTCATCCATTAAAGCACCGCCTTTCTTATTAGTATTCTACAGGCAGCAAGGCTGACAAACGAGTTACGCAATGCTTTTCATTCCATTGCAATTTGCAATGATTTCGATTGACACACGCATATTGCTTGTGTTATCATAGCAATATGGGATTGTCGGGCCCGAATACAAAAAACATAGGTGGAGGTAACAAAGGATGAAAAAACTTTTGGCGCTCATGCTTACAGCGGCTCTGGCCCTCTCTCTGGTGGCCTGCGGCGGCGGTGGAAAAGGGGACACTAACACGCCTAACGGCGGGAGCGGGGACATAGCAAGCACAGACACGCCCAGCGGCAGCGATGCCAATACACCAGTCAGCGCACCGAACAGCGACGAACAATCAGGCGACAGTGCATCTGACGGTCAGGAAACAGCAGTTCCCAACAACGGAGAGTGGGACGAAATCCTCTGCTCTGGCGATGGCTATCACTTGGTAAAAAAAGAAGTTGATGCCTACGATGGCTACAAAATTACGCTCGGTGTGGTGGATGATAATGGTGAATGGGTTCAGGAGATGACTGATACTGGAACTTTTGTAGACAATGTGTCATCAAGGGCGAAGTTCGTTACAACTCGCTGGCTAGATTCTTCCCGGAGCGCGCGGAGGAGCTGTTTGCGAAGGCCGCGAAGACCGCTGAGGATAAGTACAACCACCTTGTGAAGCTTTCCAAGCTGTATGACAACGAGTAGTTCTTAGAGTATTGAGCGAATGCTTTTGCAAAGAGCCGTCTGCCTATTGGCAGACGGCTCTTTTTTTGTCGGGTGTAAAATGCAGATGTTTTGCATACACGGGAGGGGTTGCAACATTATTTGTGCACACCTGCCCTGCATCGGAATTTAATTCGATGCCTCTCAAATGTGCATTGTTACTATTGCACATATATTATTTTGACTCCATGTATATTGCGACAAATTTCACAATAAAATTGCGATATAGGTAGATTTAATTTGAATGGTATGGTATTGTTAATTAGAACTACATCGAAGTGTAATGACCGGATATCGCGTGCGATCCCAAGAGGAGCATGAGCGGTGGAGCCCCTTTTCCGTCCCCCTGAGGGCGGAGCTGGCGTTCCGCGGCTTTTTTCTTTTGGCCGGCAACTGAAGGAGGATGCCTATTGAGCGAAGCATAGTCATGCAAAACAAAAACCAGCAAGACGACCGCCACACAAAGTCCGCCCGAATCCAAAACGGGCGGCAGATGGAAAGATGTAAAAAAGACAAAAGGAGATGAACAGTTCATGGTTGGCATACTGAAAAAAGCGACTTCATGTTTGCTCGCCTGCGCGATTACGCTGTCCGCAGCGGCAGGTATGTCCGCGCTGCCCGCGTTTGCCAGATCACAACCGGGCAGCCAAATGGCGTTTTCGGATGTGCAGGTGGAAGCGCCCAAGGCGCTCAACCCGGTTCCGAACAACCGGCAGCTCGAATACAGCAAGGATGAAATGGCCGCATTTATTCACTTTGGCGTGAACACCTTCACGGACAAGGAATGGGGAGACGGGACCGAAGACCCCGCCATTTTTAACCCGAGCAAGCTCGACGCCGCACAGTGGGTGACAACACTCAAAAACGCGGGCTTCAAAAAGGTGATTATCACCGCGAAGCACCACGACGGCTTCTGCCTCTGGGACAGCCCCGGGACCGAGCACGACATCGCCAATGAAGCGGTTGATCCCGCCATCCGGGGCCGCGACATCGTCAAAGAGGTTGCAGACGCCTGTGCCGAGCAAGGGCTGAAATTTGGATTTTATCTGTCTCCCTGGGATCAGAACTCTCCTACATACGGCACCGGGGAAGGCTACAACGCGTTTTACAAAACCCAGCTCATCGACCTGCTGACCAACTATGGAACCATCAGCGAGATATGGCTCGACGGCGCAAAGGGCTCCGACGTTGTGCAGGACTATGACTATGACGACTGGATTGCAACAATGCGCGAGCTGCAGCCCGGCGCGCTGATCTTCTCGGACGCGGGCCCGGACATCCGCTGGATCGGCAATGAAAACGGCTATGCGGGCGAACCCTGCTGGTCCAAGATCAACGGCAGCGAGCTGTCCAGACCGGAGTACGATACCGATAAGCTCAACCATGGGCAGGCGGACGGCGTGGACTGGATCATGCCCGAAACCGACACCTCGCTCCGCAAGGGCTGGTTCTTCCATGAAAACGAGGAACCCAAATCCCTGGAAAAACTCGCGGATATCTATTTCAACTCAGTTGGTAAAAACAGCACCCTACTGCTGAACGTGCCGCCCAACAAAGACGGCCTGTTTGCGGACGAGGACGTCGCCCGATTGACCGAGTTCGGCAACGCGATCCAAAGAACGTTTGAAAAGGATCTTGCGGCGGGCGCAGCGGCAAGCGCCTCGAGCTACCGCGGCGAGAGCGTCGGCGCGGACGCGTATGCGGCGTCCAATGTGACCGACGGCGATTACGACACCTATTGGACCACCGACGACGGCGTGACCACCGGTTCGGTTGAAATCGAATTTGGAAAGCCCACGCTGTTCGACGTTGTGAGCATACAGGAATACATCCCGCTTGGCCAGCGCATCAGCGGCTTCAGCGTGGAGGTGTACAACCAGAAGACCGGCGGCTGGGACGAGGTTGCGGCCGGCGAAACGATCGGCTACAAACGCCTCGTACGCCTCGAGCCGATGACCTCCACCAAGATCCGCGTCAACATCACCGCGTCGCAGGACGTGCCGATTCTCAACAACATCGGCGTGTATAAGCAGGCGCCCGAAATCGAGCTGGCGGAGCCGGTTCCGCAGGGCGCAACCTTCATCGACGACCGCGCCTTCAAGATTGACGACAACTGGCACCAGTCGTCCGCGGAGGGCGATTATGAAGGCACCGAGATCTGGAGCAACGCGGCGGGCGCGACCGCAAGCGTGGAATTCTATGGCACCAACGCCTATCTGATGGGCGGCCTGCATCCGGACAACGGTCTGTATGAGATCACGGTGGACGACCGGGAGCCTGTGATCGCAAGCGGCTATGGTGCGGAGAAAAAGCTCCGGCAACTGCTCTACCAAACCCCGACGCTTGAGGCCGGTAAACACACCATGACGGTGAAGCTGCTGGGACAACCCGACCCCGATTCGTCCTCTGCGCTCAACGGCGGCAACATCGACGGCCTGTTTGTGACCGACGGACCGATCAACGGCATTTTCGCCATGTCGGAAAAGAGCATCATTGTGAACGAGGACGCCGGCTATGCGGAGATTCCAATTACACGCTCGGTCGTCACGGCGGGCAAGGCGGAAGTTTCGCTCTCGCTGATCAGCGGCAGCGCCAAGGAGGGCGTCGACTTCCAGCGCATGGTCGAGGACGTCACATTTGAGGACGGCCAGACCCAAGGCGTTGCGCGCGTCAAGCTGTTCGACAACGACAGGCAGGACGGCATGCGCGACTTTACCGTGCGCATCGACAGCATCACGGGCGGCCTCGTGGATGCGGCCAATAAGACAATTGTCTATATCAACGACGATGAACCGCCGCTTACCAACGTCAACGTGGCGCTTGGCAAACCGGTTCTCAGCGCGTCTTCCAACTATGACAACTATCCGCCGGAGCTGATGTTCGACGGCGTCTTCGACGGCAACAACCGTTTTGCAACGGTTGGCACCGGCGAGCACTTTGTGGAACTCGACCTACTTGCGCCGACCAGAATCAACAACGTGACGTTCTTTGAGGCGCAGAGCGGCGGCCTGGGCCAGCGTATCAACAACGTCCGCATTGAATGCCTTGTGGACGGCGCATGGAAGACCGTTGCAAACCGCGACGGCCTGCTGCCGGCCTCTTGCGAGATCGACTTTGCAAACACCATCACTTCCCGGGTCAAGATTTTCTTTACCGGCCCTGAGAAGGAGCCCACCGTTACGGAAATTGAAATCTATAACAAATCCACCCGTCCGTTTATCACCGGCGCGCCGGAAAGCGGCGCGAGCAACCAGGATGTGACGCTCGAAGCGGACCGCGAGGTGCTCTTCACAGTCAACGGTGTGGAAGAGGAAGCGTATACGACCACGCTGACGCTGACGGAAGAGGGCACGTACACCATTACCGCAACCGACCGTGACGGCTATGTCAGCGACACCGTGACGGTGACGATTGACCGCGTGGCGCCCACGCTTTCGTCCAGCCTGCCGGATGGCACGCTGACCAATGAAAACGTTGTCTTCACTGCGGACGAAGAGGTTTCGTTCTTTGTCAACGGCGTGAAGACGGCGGAGGGCACCGAGCTTACCCTGTATGATACGGGCAGCTATACGGTGCATGCGGTCGATAAGGCCGGCAACGCCAGCGGAAGCATTTCAGTAACCATTGATAAGGACGGCCCGGTTTTGGCGGGCGTTCCCGAAAAGGGCGCCACAAGAAACCACGTGACGATCAGTGCCGATAAGGACGTGCTGTTCTATGTAAACGGCGTGCTTGCAACCGAAAAATATGCAAAGAACATCCGGTTTGTAACGCCGGGCAGCTTCACTGTGCGCGCAGTAGACAAGCTTGGAAACGAAACAACCGTGTCGTTCTCGATTATTCGGGAAAGACCGGTCTTCACGGCCAATGTGCCCAGCGGCGTGCTCACCAACCAGACCGTTGTGCTGACGGCCAACAAGGTCTGTGAGTTCACAACCGTGGACAACAAACTGCTGGCAACCGGTACAAGCTACACAATCTCCGGCCACGGCGTCACCGATGTGCGTGTGTACGACCTGGCCGGCAACTACGGCGGCCTTTACAGGGCCAACATCGACAAGAAGGCCCCGGGCCTCTTTGCAGAGGTGGAGGGAACCAATATTCCGATTGCAAACGGCGCTGTAATCAATAAAACAATTGCCGTCCGCACCAGTGAAAAGGCGCAGTTTATCATCAACGGTTCCGAGCCGACCGCGCTCGCCTACCATGTAAAGATCAAAGCCGAAGGCACCTATACCATCCAGGCAATTGACAGAATCGGCAACGTTTCCGAAACATTTGTCGTGACCTATAACAAGAAGGCCGTTCCGACCCGAGATGAGGCCTATGAAGGCACCCTGACCATCCGCCCGACACCGCAGCAGATCGACTATAAAGAGCATACGGCTGCCGCAGTCACGGAAGACATAAACGTCGTGGTCCATGGCGATATGGAAGAGGCGACGCTGCCGCGGCTGGAAAAAGCCCTTGCCGCAAGCGGCCACACCATGACGCTCTCCGACCGGATGGACGCGGAGAAAACCAATATCTACTTAACCTCGGACGCCGGCCACTGCAACCAGTGCGAAACCTACATTGAAATGAATGGTATCGACGAGACCATAGAGGAAGAACAGGGCGCGATCCTGGATATCGACAATGCCTACTATGCCAACACCAACATTGCCGTCATCGGCAGCGACGCCGACGGCGTGTTCAACGGCGTTGTGAACCTCGAGGCCGTGCTCGCGCAGAAAACAGAGGCGGGCAACCTGCCGGAGGTCACCATTGTGGACTACCCGAATCTCAAGAGCAGAGGTTTCCTCGAAGGCTTCTTCGGCCCGCCGTGGACTCACCAGGGCAGACTCGATCTGCTGGACTTTGCAGGCGAGCAGAAGATGAACACCTATGTATACGGCCCGAAGGACGACCCGTATCACAGAGACCAGTGGAGAGTTCCGTATCCTGAAAAAGAGGGGCGGCAGATTGCGGAGCTTGCCCAGAGGGCAAAGGAGAACAACGTCGATTTCACCTGGGCCGTGCATGTGACGCTTGGCAGCCAGACAATCGACTTCAGCAGCGAGGCGGACTACCAGACGCTGCTTGCGAAGCTCGAATCCGTATACGACCTGGGCGTGCGCTCGTTCTCCGTTTTCTTCGACGATATTTCCAATGCGGCGCTTCGCAACCCGGTTGACCATGCGACGCTGCTGAACAAACTCAACCGCGACTTTATCCATGCGAAGGGCGACATTGCGCCGCTGCAGACCGTTCCGTATGAGTATGCTGGCATTGTGCCGAGCTATCTGAACACCTTTGGAAGCCTGCTGGACGAGGACATCACGGTGATGTGGACCGGTACCAGCGTCTGCCCGGATACCGTTGAAAAACAGCATTTTACAGATGTCAAAGCCGCGTTGGGCAGAGAAGTTCTCATGTGGTGGAACTACCCGGTCAACGACTATTGGTACGACACCCCGGGCCGCCTGTTCCTGGGGCCGATCCTCGGACTGGACAAAAACATCACCAGCGAGGACACCTACGGCATCCTCTCCAACCCGATGAGCTGGGAGGACGCTTCGCAGATCGCCCTGTATGGCCTGGCGGACTTTGAATGGAACCCGCAGGCCTTCGACCCGCAGGATAGCTGGGAAAAGAGCATCGAAAAGCTGGTGCCCGACTATCCCGAAGAGATGAAGCTGTTTGCAAAGAATTCCTCGCATCTGGGCGAAACCGCCTCGATGAAGATCCGCCGCAACGACTCGGACTATCTGGTGCCGCTCTTCGACGAATTCAAAGAGAAAGCTGCCGCCGGAGCATCCATTGTGGAAACGGCGCAGAAGCTCATGGCGGAATTTGACGCGATGACCGATGCGGCCAACACGCTGCGCGGCATGTCGAACAAAGAGCTGCTGGAGGAGATTTCACAGTGGCTCGACCAGTTCGAGCAGGTGGGCGTCTCGGGCAGCGAGACGATGAAGATGTTCATTGCAAGGGAAACCGGCGACACCGCGCAGTTCGAGACCAGTCGCCAGAAGGTGCAGGACGCCTTCAAGTTCATGGCGGAGAACAAACGTGAAACCCAGGTCAGC
>CATNEU010000057.1 GCA_950097605.1 uncultured Oscillospiraceae bacterium
GGCCCACCTCGTCCGAGGTAATGTCCTTGTTGGTGCCCAGACGGAAATTGGCGATGAGCTTCTGCCCGTCAAAAATGCCGAACTCCATATTTGTATTTCCAATATCAATCGCAAACAGCATGGGTCATCCCACTTTCGTCTATGTAATATTCTCCGCGGGCCGGCCGCAGGGAAGGGCCGGCCGCAGCCGGACGGCCTCACTTGAACACGCACAAAACCGTCTCCCAGATCAGCTTAAAATCCAGCCCCAGGCGGAAATCCTTTGTATAGTCCAGGTTGATTTTCATTTTAATCGGTAAAATTTTCTCCACATATGCCTTCTCCGGGTCCTCATCTTCGCTCAGCATGCTGTTTTCGTCCTTAAAAGCGATGCTGGCGGCGCCTGTCAGCCCCGGCCGGAGCAGCAGCGTTGCCATCATCTCATCGGAATACTGCGCGACGTAGCGCGGCACCTCGGGCCTGGTGCCCACGAAGGTCATATCGCCCTTGAGCACGTTGATGAACTGTGAAAACTCGTCCAGCCGGAAATCCCGGATCCGTCTGCCCACCCTTGTCACCCGCGGGTCGTGCCCGGTGGTCACCTGGGCGCCCAGCGCCTGCGCATCCGCCACCATCGTGCGGAACTTATAAATTTTAAACTCTTTCCCATATTGGCCCACGCGTATCTGCTTAAAAAACACAGGGCCTTTTGAATCGAGCTTGATCGCAATTGCAAGCACCAAATAGATGGGCGAGCAAATCACAACGCCCAGCGCCGCGCCAACCACATCCAGCAGCCGTTTGCAAAAAAGCGCGCATTTGCGCCCTTTCAAATGTTCATAGTAGGGACGGACCGCGTCGTTTTGCAGCACAGGCGGAAGTTGTTCCCAGGGCTTCAGCAGCATTGTTTCCCTCATCCTTTTCGTTGAACTTTATAGAAGCCGCTCCAGCGGCAAAGCGAAGCACCGCAGTGGCGGACGCAAAGGCGGCGCCTTTTAGTCCTTCCCCTGCAGCACATCCGCAAACCGCTTTGCCAGCTTGGCGTAATCATGGTTCTGCAGCACATACTCGTATCCGTTTTGGCCCATCCGGTCCAGTTCGGCGGCGTCCATCCCGCTTAAAGTGTTGACCGCCTGTGCAATGGCCTCCGCGTTCTCCGGCTCGATTGTAAGGCCGCAGCCGGCGTCCGAAACCGGATCGTTGGAGGCCTCGATTCCATAGATAACCGGCCGTGCCGACAGCATGTAGTCATACAGCTTGTTCATGCCCACGCCAAAGCGGTAAAGCGCGCTGCGCCGCGCGCCGATATACAGGCAGTCGGCCAGCCGCTGCACCGCCGTCACCTCGGTCTTTTTCACACCCGGCAGAAAAACCAGGTTCCGGTAGCCCTTCATCTTGGCCGTCCGCATGAGCTGCTCTTTTTTAAAGCCCTCGCCGATCAGCACGACCGCAACGTTTTCAGCGAGCTTTGGAGAACTTTCCACAAGGTCCTCGAGCGCGTTTGCCTCCGCAAAGCCGCCCAGGTACATCGCCACGAACTTGCCCTGCTCCTTTAGCTGCGCGATGACCCGCGCGTGCTGTTCCGGCGCCGGCTCCCGCTTTGCATCCGCAGAGAGCACAACGCCGTTCGGAATATAGACAAACTTAGAGACATCCGCGCCGCGCTCGGCAACATGCTCTGCAGCGTCCGGCAGAATGGAGATGATGCGCTTCGCCTCCGCAAAGGCATAGTCCTCCGCCCGCTGCAAATACTGCATGGCCGGGTTGCCCGCACCAAAGTGATAGAGCTCCATCAGCGAAAGCGGCCAGAGGTCATGGATTTCAAAAAAGACGTCCGCCCCCGCGAAGTTCGCCAGCTTGACGGCCTGCCGCATGTTGTTTGGATAGGTGGATGACGAGACCACCGCGTCAGGTTTATACCGCTCCGCAAAGGCCTTCGCATGCTTGGAAAGCCTGCGGCAAAACGCCACGACGTTGCACAGCCGGCTCAAATTGTTGCCTGTATAGGGAGGCGTGCGGATCCAGACATAGCGCACGCCGTCGATGATCTCCTCGGTGACTTCCCGCGTATACGCCGGATTCACCCTGCGCAGATGGGAATAGGTCGCGGCGACGACCGTGACGTCGTGCCCGGCCTTAACCCACTCCCTGCCCATATAAAACGGGCGGAATTCCATGCCGTATTTATCCGAACCCGCATAGTGGTTGATCAGTAGTATATTCATGCACCGATCCCCCCTAGCGCCGCTTATTGGATTCGTCAAATCTGCCTTTAAAATCCAATGTCGAGCATTCTTGCAGCGGCAGCCCGACCGGGCGGCCCTCCGCAGCCGATTTGTAAATTGCCAGAACCAGCTCCAGCGCACGGCGGCCCGCGCGGCCGTCGATGGCGGGCGGGCGCTTTTCGCGCACGGCGGCCACCACGTCGCGGTAGAGCGGCAGGTGCCCGAACCCATACACATTCGGGGGATTCTCACCGTATTCCCGTTTGACGGCCTCGGCGTCCTCGGACGCATCCGCAAACAGCCATTCCTCGATGACGTTGACCGACTTCCCCCCGGCCTTCACAGTACCGGTTTCGCCAAACAGATAGAGGGTTTCCTCCAAATTATGCGGAAACACGTTGGTCGTCCCCTCAATCATGCCGTATGCGCCGTTCGCAAATTTGACAACCGCGAGACCAAGGTCTTCCGCGTCGATATAGCTGTGGTGTAAGTTGTCGGTATAGGCAAACACCTCGGTTACCTCGTCGCCCAGCATCCAGCGCAGCAAGTCGATGTTGTGGATACACTGGTTCATCAGCGCGCCGCCGTCCTGCTCCCAGGTGCCGCGCCACGGCGCCTGGGTATAATAGTCCTGCGAGCGGTTCCAGCGCACATGCGCCGTGCCGTGCAGCATTCTTCCGAACGCGCCGCTCTCCACCGCCTCGCGGATTTTCACAATTGATTTGTTAAACCGGTTCTGGTGGCTCACACACAGAACCAACTGGTTTTGATCCGCCAATTCGATCAGCCCGTCGGCCTCGGCCAGGGAGAGCGTAATCGGCTTCTCCACAATCAGGTGCACGCCGCGCTCGAGGCAATATGCCGCGATTGCCGCGTGCTCGCCGCTCGGCGTAGCGATTGCCGCAAGCTCGATCTCCTCTTTTTCCAGCATCTCGCGATAATCGGTATACCGTTTTACGCCAAGCTGGTCCAAGGCAAAGCTTTCGCAGATATTCTGCATGTTGGCATTGTCGATGTCACAAACCGCAACAAATTCCAAATCCTGCTCCAACTGCTTCACAGCCGCCACATGATTCGGAGAAATACGGCCGCAGCCAATCAATGCATACCTGAGTTTTTTCATTTGAAAGACTCCTTTATTCAGTAATCGTCCGCTTTCTCCACACCCCAAGTATCTTTTCTATCTGCTCTATAATAAGCAGCGGCACAAAGCGCGCCGCTGTTTTTGTCCCATCTGCTGCCGCCGGTGCAGCTCACTGGTTCTCGAGAAGCTGGTCCTTTTCAACGTCCCGAAAGACTTTTGCCGGGCTTCCCTTGACAATCTTGTGCGCGGGCACGTCGCGCGTGACCAGGCTGCCCGCCGCCACAAACGCGTCCTCCTGCACGGTTCTGCCGGGTAAAACAACGCTGCCGGCCCCGATGCGCCCGCCGCGCAGGAGCGTCAGCCCCCGAAAACTGCCAAACCGCTTCTGCGAACGGCCGGCGTAGTTGTCATTGGAAGTGACGACACAGGGCGCCACAAAGCAGCGGTCCTCGATCACCGAGTAAGCCGTGATATAGGCATTGGTCTCGATTTTGCAAAAGCTGCCCACCGTGCACTGGTTTTCAATCGCGGCGCCGCGGCCGATGATGGTCCCCGCACCGATCCGCACGTCCTCCCGCACGGTTGCCATATCCGCCACCAGCACGTTTTCCCCGATCTCGCTGCCGCGGTAGAGCACTGCGCCTGTGCCAACGATGCTGCCCGCGCCGATTTTCGTGGGCGGCAGCTCCCTCTCGCGGGTGACCGCGCTGTTCACCGCCCTCATGGGATGCTTGCCGACCACGGCAAAATCATCCATGCGCACATGGTCTCCGATCACGCTGCCCGCGTGTACCACCACATGATGCCCGATTTTGCAGCCGTCGCCAATCACAGCGTCCGCTTCTATGACGCAGAACGCGCCTATTTCCGTGCCCGCGCCTATTTGGGCCTGTTCGCTGATACAGTTCATCGCGTTCATCCGTCCTTTTCCATTTTGTGTTGAAAGGTCGGCACCAGCCCTTTTACAATCCCAAACATCTCGTCCACCGTCTTATTCCGGTCGGAAATCGTGCGCTCCAGGTCCTTAATGGTGTGTGCAAAGCGGATCGGATCGTTTTCAATGGGCTTGTTGATGAAAATTTTGTTGTTGGAGGTCTTGGTGGTGTCCTCCTCGGCCAGGCTGATCTCCTCGAACAGCTTCTCGCCCGGCCGCAGTCCCGTAAACACAATTTTAATGTCCTTTTCCGGGCGCAGCCCCGAAAGCCGGATCAAATCGCAGGCCAGATCGTAGATCTTCACGGGCTGCCCCATGTCCAGCACAAAAATCTCGCCGCCGGCCGCCATGGTGCCCGCCTCGAGCACCAACTGCACAGCCTCGGGAATCGTCATGAAATAGCGCTTCATATCGGGATGCGTAACGGTCACCGGGCCGCCCGCTTTGATCTGGTCGAGGAAAAACGGCACAACGCTGCCGTTGCTGCCCAACACGTTGCCAAACCGCACGGCGGCAAGCTCGGTTTTGGAGACCCCGTCGAACATCTGAATCACCATCTCGGCAATCCGCTTGGAAGCGCCCATGATATTGGTCGGGTTGACCGCCTTGTCCGTCGAGATCAAAATGAACTTCTCGGCGTCGTTGAAAATAGCCGTCTGCGCCACCTTGATGGTGCCGAACACGTTGTTTTTAATGGCCTCTTTGGGATTGCCCTCCATCATCGGCACATGCTTGTGCGCCGCCGCGTGAAAAACGATCTGGGGTTTGTACTCTTTAAAGATCTCCTGCAACCTGTCCTTGTCCCGTATCGACCCGAGCTTGAGCGCATACCGCGCGGGATCATAGTCCTTTTTCAGCTGGTTGTCGAGATAGAACAGACCATTTTCGTTGATATCAAAGATAATCAGCTTCTTAGCGCCATACGCCAGCACCTGCCTGCAGATCTCCGAGCCAATCGAACCCACGCCGCCGGTCACCAGCACGGTCTTTCCGTGCAGCATCCGGCGCACCACCTCCATGTTGAGCTTTACGCGGTCGCGCCGCAGCAGGTCCTCGAGGTTGATCTGGGTCAAGCTCACCTTTGCAGGCTCTTCCACCACATCGTCGAGCACCCCAAAGCGCTTGAGAATGCAGCGGTTGGCCTTGCAGACCGACATGAGGTCCTTCATCAGGTCGATATCCGGTTCCGCAATCGCAATGATGACCTCCTCGGCTTTATACTCTCTAATGGTGCGGGCAAGCTTCTCTTTACCGCCCACACACCGCACGTTGCCGATTTTGCGGCCCCAAAGGTCGCGTTTGTCGTCCAGGATGGCGACGGGGCGCAGGTCGTTGTCGGGATTGCCGGCAATTTTCCGCAGAAAATATTGCCCGGCCTCCCCGCCTCCATAGACGATTACGTTTTTCAGATCCTCCTTGGTTGCAAACGCAATCCGGGCGCGGACATAGGAGCCTGCGCGCATCGAAAGCCTGCCCAGCAGCATAAACGCCAGCAGCAACCCGGTGACGATGATGATGACCTCCACCGGCATACCCAGCACAAACAGCCTGTCCAGCATGTAAAACACAATGCTCACAAAGACCGCGCTCAGCGTCAGGCGTGCAACATCCATCGCGTTGGCCCGTTTCCAGTCCGCCGTATAGGCTTTAAACATGCAATTCATGAGGACAACCACGACAAAACAGATGGATATAACCAGCCACCTGCCCTCTATATACTGATAGGGGATCGCCGCCACAAACCCAAACCGCAGCCGGAACCCTATAATGAAAGACAACAGTACCGATATCGCGTCCCATATGACCAACGCTGCCGCAAACAGCGCTCTCTTCAAACGGCTCAACGCATCTCTCCCCTTTACACACCGCTTTACAGTCCTGCACACGGTTGTCCGGCCGGCTTTCCGCCGGCACGGTCCGGGCAGCGCACGGAGTCTCTGCTAGGTTATAACCAAATGGTATACTAAAAGCCGATGCTTTACACAATTAAAAGTATTATAAAAAATTCCGCGCAGGCTGTCAATGTTCACTCAATTCGTCAGGATTTCTGGGAACAGCACCGGATTTCGGATGGAGCCTGTGCAATTTCAGGCGGCATCCTCCTGCTGATACGCCGGTTTTTCCTTGCGCTGGTTTTTCACTCTGTCCACAAAGCCGACAAACGCGCCGCCCGCAACATTGCCCAGTGTGACGGCCAGCGTTGGCGCCAGCATTGCAGACGACACCCCGAACTGCAAGCTGTAAAACGAGAAATAGAAAAAGTTTGCCACAATGTGGTCGAAGCCGCAGAATACAAACGCCGTGATAAACAGCCACACATAGAATATTTGACCAAAACTGCCGCGTTCATACCGGCCGCAGCACAAAACCGCATATCCGACCAGCAGCGCACAGAACACGCCCATCAAAAACAGGTTTCCAAACCCATCCGCCAGCTTCGGCAGGGCAACGGCACGCACCTTTTCCGCGAGCGACGGCGCCAGCCGGGTGCCGCTGATGCCCAGGGCGCAGAGCAGGGTTCCCACAAGGTTGCCGAAATAGGTGACGGCGCAGTCCGGCACGCTGAACGAACCGTCCAGAGCGGCCAGCGGCACCACCCGCGTAAACAACATATTCTGAAAATTCACAACCAGGAAAATTCCCGTCGCAAAAAACAAATTGCCAACCATTCGATTGGGGACAAGCAGGCAGGTGACGGCGCCCAACCCAATAAAGACGCCCGCCATCACCGCATTTAAAAATTTCATGGTATAGTCTTTCATCCAATTCCTCCGCATAGTTTTCTCAAACCGCCTCATTATATCACATTCCGCCTGGAATGGAAAGCAGTCTGCGCCTGGTGGCGCTATTTTGTTACACAACGATCATTTTCTATTCACATTGTGTTTGTCGTGCAAAACAGCAGACGGCGCCGGCCAAGGCCCAGTACGGTGTGGTTTCTGCCGCACCATACTGGGCCTTGGTCCCAAATAAATAGGCATAAGAAAAGGGCGTTCCCCAAAGGGAACGCCCTGCACATTACAAATCAACGCGCACAGAAACTAAAAAATTAGTCTCTGCCTTCTTTCATTTTCGCAAAGCACTCGCTGCAGTACACCGGGCGGTCTTCACGCGGTCTGAAAGGAACCTTTGCTTCTGCGCCGCAATCTGCGCAGGTAGCGGTGAACATTTCTCTCTGCGGTCTGTCGCTGTTTCTGCGAGAGTCACGGCAGGATTTGCATCTCTGCGGCTCGTTCACAAAGCCTTTTTCAGCGTAGAACTCCTGCTCACCAGCGGTGAAGATGAATTCATTGCCGCATTCTTTACATACTAAAGTCTTGTCTTCGTACATGTTGGTTTACCTCGCTTTTTGGATTAAGAAATTTGCCCAGGACGGACTTGAACCGACACCTTTGGTTTCCAACGCTCTTTCATTAAGCTACATCGGGCATGTTCAAACAATGTTGGGTTCCCGAAAAGGGAAAAATAGGCAAGACGCTTTTCAAACTATAAGCGACTTTAACTTTCGTCTTACTCGTTGCAGGGCGTTGTCCACGGTTCTTGGTGTGCGTTTCAGTTGCCGCGCCATCTCCTGGTATGAACATCCAGCGAGATAAAGAACAAGAACTTCCCGTTCCAATGGAGACAAAAGGGATAAGATTTTTTGCTTGACGCCGGCATACTCCTCGCGGTTAATCACAAGGGTTTCGGGGTTGGATGCCTCCGAAGCGGCTGCCGGACCGTCTTCAATTGATGTATACTGCGCCAGAGGCAGATGCTTCTGACGGGAATACGTAACTGCAACAGTGCCAAGTCTGTTTGCAATGCACTTGGCTGCAAAGGTTTGGAACGAAGCTTCTCCC
>CATNEU010000058.1 GCA_950097605.1 uncultured Oscillospiraceae bacterium
CGTGCCGCGGACCACATAGATATAGGCCTCCGCAAACCATTTGACAGGCTTGACGCGGCACTTGGCCATCATCGTGACCAAAAAGCCCAGCGGCAGGGACAGCAAAATTGAAATGAAGAACAGCGTGACCGAAACGCCGGTGCCTTTGAGCAGAGAGGGCAGCAGGTTTTGAATGTATGTAAAGCTCATAAACTCCTCCATACCGAAGCATTTCTTCCGGCTTGCGGCGTTCAGAAAACGGAAGAATGCTGCATTTTTTTAAAAAGTACAACAAACGAAACCGGATCACTGCGTCATCCGGTTTCGTTTTCTGTCTGTTGTCATTCAATTAAAAGCACGGATCGGCGGCTATTTCATAACGATATCGTCGCCAAACCATTTTTCAGAGATCTTGGAAACGGTGCCGTCTTTGTAAATCTCGTCGAGAGCGGCCTGCAGCTTGTTCAGCAGCTCGGTGTTGCCCTTTTTCACGCCGATGCGGTATTCTTCCTCCGCGAGGGTCTCGTCGAGGATTTTGAAGCTCTCCGCGTCCTTCGCGACATAGTATTTGCCGACGACTTCGTCGACGACCACGGCGTCGAGACGGCCGGTTTTGAGATCGTTGAGCGCAGAGACGTTCTCTTTGAACTCGGTCAGGGTTTTGATCTTGTCGTGGATCTCGTCCTTTTCAAGCGCGCTGACTGCGGAAGAGCCCTTCTGGATGCCCACAACCTTGCCTTCCAGATCGGATTTCTTTTCGATGCCGTTACCGGCTTTCACAATGATGATCTGGTGGTTTTTGAGGTAGGGCTTGGTGAAGTCGATCTCTTTCTGGCGCTTTTCGGTGATCGTCAGGCCGTTCCAGAGCAGGTCGACGGTGCCGTTGTTGAGCTCGAGCACGTTGGAGTTCCAATCAATCGGCTGGAACTCGATTTCCACGCCCATCTTTTCCGCCGCGGCCTTGGCAACGTCGATGTCGAAACCGACGATTTCGCCTTTTTCGTCCCGGAAGCCCATTGGCGGGAACGAGTCGTCGAGGCCGACCACAATTTTGTCCTTGCCGCTGCCGCCTGCCGAGGAGCCGCCGTCCTTGTTTGCACAGCCTGCAAACAGCGCCACGCTCATGGCGAGCACGAGAATCACTGCCAAAAACTTCTTCATATACATGTCCCCCATTGTCATGAAAATTACGACGCGCAACTGTGTGTTCACGCACAGTATACACCCACTATACATTGTAGCTTCATTATACACTTTACTATGGTAAAAAGCTAATATGCTGAACCTCTCGAATAGACTATTTAGACGGTTCAGCCGCTTTATGCTCCTATATGCTCCTTATTTCTATGGAATACACCGTTTTTTGTGGTTTTGCCGCCGGCGCACGGTCGAATCCAACGGCAGCGCGCAGAAAATTTGGGAATTGACAGACGCAGCCCCGCCCGCTATGATAAGAGGCGTGCAAAGTATATAGATCTTATCAAATAGCAGGAGGAAATCTCGATGCAACAGATGATCGAGCGGGCGGCGCGGGTCGCCCCGTCGCCCCGCCAACTGGCCTGGCAGCAAACCGAGTTCTATGCGTTTATCCACTTTGGAATGAATACCTTTACCGGCCGGGAGTGGGGGGATGGGACCGAGTCCCCCGCGCTTTTTGACCCCGGCAAGCTCGACGCGGCCCAGTGGGCGGCGTCGGCCCAGTCCGCAGGCATGCGGGGCGTGCTGCTGACCTGCAAGCACCATGACGGCTTCTGTCTCTGGCCCACCGCGACGACCAGCCATTCGGTGGCAAGCGCTCCGTATAAAGGGGGACAGGGGGACGTTGTGCGGGAACTCAGCGACGCTTGCCGGGCAGCCGGACTCAAATTCGGCGTCTATTTGTCCCCCTGGGACCGCAACGCGCCCTGCTATGGAGAAGGCAAAGCGTACGACGACTTTTTCGTTGCCCAGCTCACCGAGCTATTGACGGGCTATGGCGAGATCTTCAGCGTCTGGTTCGACGGCGCGTGCGGCGAGGGCAAAAACGGCCGCAAACAGGTGTACGACTGGGAGCGCTATTACAAGGTGATCCGCAGGCTGCAGCCCGGCGCCGTTATCAACATCTGTGGACCGGACGTGCGCTGGTGCGGCAACGAGGCCGGCATCTGCCGCGAGAGCGAGTGGAGCGTTGTGCCCGCCCGGCTGGCCGACTGCGAACGCACCGCCGCACTTTCCCAGCAGCAGGACGGCGAGGCGTTCCGCGAGCGGGCCATCCACTCCACCGACCTCGATCTCGGCAGCCGGGAGCGGATTGCGGGCGAGGAGGCGCTGGCCTGGTATCCCGCCGAGGTGGATACCTCGATCCGACCGGGCTGGTTTTATCATGAAAACGAGCAGCCCAAGCCGCTTGCCAAGCTGTTGGAGATCTATTATGCGTCGGTTGGCGGGAACGCCTGCTTGCTTTTAAACCTGCCGCCCAACCGCGACGGCCTGCTTGCGGACGAGGACGTGGAACGCCTTGCCGAGATGGGCCGGTATTTGCGGACTGTGTTTGCCTGCAATTTATCGGAGCGCGCATCCGTTCAGGCGAGCGAGTCCGCCGCCGGGCATCCCGCCGAAAGCGTTCGGACACAGGGAGCGGATTTCTGGCGGCCCGAGGAGGGTGTGGAGTCCGCTTGGCTGCGGCTGCGCTGGAAACAGCCGCAGCGTTTTGACCACCTTGTGCTCATGGAGCAGATCACCGAGGGCCAGCGCATTGAGCGGTTCTCGGTGTACGCGATGGTGAACGGGGAAAAGAAGCGGGTTGCGCATTCCACGGTCGTGGGCTACAAACGCATTTTGCGTCTGCCAGCCGCGGTAGTGGCGGATACGCTTTGGGTGGAGATTGAGGCGTCCCGGCTTTGTCCCACGCTGTGTTTTTTGGGTGTGTATGATGGGGGTTCTTCCATATAAAAATAGAAAAAGGGCCGGTTCTTAGTGGGAACCGACCCTTTTTCTATTTTATATGGATTTTGTTTGGTTCTTTTTAGACTGTAGATTCCATCTATCTTTTGGTTTGTCGCTCGGGCCGCGACGGGGATTTATTGAAGGGACAGGCCCTTCTTAACCTTTTGATTCATCTGATTATTAATTTGTCGCTCGGGCCGCGACCGGCCCATCCTTTTTTGTGAGAAAAAAGGATGCAAAAACTCAGTCAAGGGGGCGAACGGCGCCGCTCCATTGGATTGTACGCCGTACAAAGCATAGCAAAAGGCGGCGGCACAATGGTCGCGAGGATGTGCGGCAAGGGGTCGCGGGCCTGCCCCCTTCACAATCCCCGTTCCGAAAACACGGGCTTTGCACGAATTTTGCAAGTAAAATGCAATTGAAAATAAGTGCATCTTTTTATTTTTAAATGGTGTAGAATATTTATAGAATAAGTAAGTATCGATCTAATAATGATAAAAAATGGAGGGAACATCATGTACAGACGTTTGCGCGATATGAGAGAGGACCATAATTTGACCCAGGAAAAACTTTCCACAATTCTCTGTCTCACACAGAATACCTATTCCACCTATGAACGCGGTGCGCGGCAGCCCCCTATAGAACTTTTCATAAAGCTGGCCGACTATTACGGTACCAGCGTCGATTACCTACTGGGCCGTACCAACAACCCCACTGCTGTCCAAAAATGATACAGAAGATCAGACTTGTTATACGTAACGGGGATTGTGAAGGGGGCAGGCCCGCGACCCTGCACCGCGATTCATTCGGGGTATGTTCACCATGCTTGCACATGACCTGTGCGACATATAGACCAATGGAGCGGCGGCCGCTCCGCCCCCTTGACCAGCCTTTTGCTTCCTTTTGGGCTGCGCCAAAAGGAAGTGCCCGTCGCGGCACGAGCGACAAACTAATAATCAGATGAATCAGGTTAAGAAGGGCCTGGCCCTTCAATAAACCCCCGTCACGGCACGAGCGACAAACAAATATATATAAATACAAAAAACAAACACCCATAAAAACAACAAGGGGGCGGCTTCAAACGAAGCCGCCCCCTTGCAAAAAACAAATCAATGCAAACAAGCATATTCCCCTGTACCGCCCAAAAGCTCCTCGATACGCAGCAGGCGGTTGTATTTCGCCACGCGCTCGCTGCGCGTCGGCGCGCCGGTTTTGATTTGCCCAGCGTTGACGGCAACGGCGAGGTCGGCAATCGTGGTATCCTCGGTTTCGCCCGAACGGTGGGAGACCACTGCGGTGTACCCGTTGCTCTTGGCAAGCTCAATCGCGTTCAACGTCTCGGTCAGCGTGCCGATTTGGTTGAGCTTGATTAAGATCGAGTTGGCAGCGCCTTTGTCGATGCCCTCCGCAAGCCGGCCCGCGTTGGTCACGAACAGGTCGTCGCCCACGAGCTGCACTTTGTCGCCGATGCGCTCGGTGATCAGGCTCCAGGCTGCCCAGTCGTTCTCGCCGACCGGGTCCTCGATCGAGAGAATCGGATAGCGCCCGATCAGCCCCTCCCAGAAGCCCGCAAGCTCGTCGCTGGACATTTTGCGGTTTTTCTTGGGCAGAATATACCCGTCCTCGCGCACCCATTCGGAGGCCGCCGCGTCGATGGCGAGCATCACCTGCTCGCCGGGGGTATAGCCGGCCTGTTCGGTCGCCTTGAGAATATAGCGGATGGCCTCCTCGTCGTCCGCGAGGTTGGGCGCAAAGCCGCCCTCATCGCCAACCGCCGTGGAAAGCCCATCGGCTTTGAGCAGCTTACCGAGCGCGTGGTAGATTTCGGTGCACCAGCGCAGCCCCTCGGAGAAGCAGCACGCGCCGACCGGCATGATCATGAACTCCTGGATGTCGATATTGTTGTCGGCGTGCGCGCCGCCGTTTAGAATGTTCATCATCGGCACCGGCAGCACGCAGGCGTTGGTGCCGCCGATGTATTTAAACAGCGGGATATTCGCGGCCTTTGCCGCGGCCTTGGCGTTTGCAAGCGAGACCGCCAGAATCGCGTTCGCGCCGAGATTGGATTTGTTGGGCGTGCCGTCAAGCTCGATCAACGTCTGGTCTATCAGCGGCTGGTTGCAGGAGTAGAGGCCGACCAGCGCGTCCGAAATTTTTGTGCGGATGTTCTCCACCGCCTGTTTAACGCCTTTGCCTCCGAAGCGCGCGTTGTCGCTGTCGCGCAGTTCGCACGCCTCATACATGCCTGTGGAAGCGCCCGACGGGACGCTGGCTTTGCCGCGCTCCCCGCAGGCGAGCGTGACCTCCGCCTCAACGGTCGGGTTGCCGCGGCTGTCGATGATCTCTCTTGCGGAGATGTCGTGTATTTTGAAACCGTAATTCATGAAACTGATCGCACCTTTCTTTCATACTCGGGTCTGTCTGCTGCTCTAGCTGTCCAAACGGTTATCTATAGTCTGACTGCGATTCGCGCACTCTATACCGGCTGGAAAAACTTTTCAGCGCCCATCGCCTGCCATCTGCGGCGTGTCTGGTGCCGCCGGGTTTATTCGCGGGGATTTCGGCAATAGTAATAGTGTATTTCCCATCATACTATGAACAGGAGGCGTTGTCTCATGCACAAAAAATATCTGCGGCTTACGGCGGCGGTTTGCAGCCTGCTCTTTTTATTGACGGCCTGCAAATCGGACGGCAAGGGCAGCTCCGATACATCCAGCATCAGCAGCGAATCTTCCCGCGTTTCCACGCCGAGCGACACCGTACCAAGCAGCAGCCAGCCCCAAAGCGAGAGCAGTGGTGAGGAGAGCGGGGAGAGCGGCGTCCAGGCGCTCGGGCAGGACCTGGGCACCATTGCTGGGCTGGACAATAAAAAGATCGGCTGGGGACAGGGCAAACAGGTCAACGACAAAAACCAGCCGCTCGGCTCGACCGACGCGCAGAGCAAATACGGCAAATACGACGCGCGCTATATTGGAAACGACAACAAAAAAATCTATCTGACGTTTGACGAGGGCTATGAAAACGGCTACAGCGCGAAAATCCTCGACGTGCTGAAGGAGAAAAACGTCTCGGGTGTGTTTTTTGTGACCTACGATTACGTCAAACGCAATCCGGAGCTGGTGAAACGGATGATCGACGAGGGGCACGTTGTCGGCAACCACACCTGGAGCCACCCCTCGATGCCGACCGTGCCGTTGGAGCAGGCGAAAGACGAGATCGCCAAGCTGCACGACTATGTGAAAACGGAATTTGGCTACGAGATGACGCTGTTCCGCCCGCCGATGGGGGAGTTCAGCGAGCGGACGCTCGCGCTGACCCAGGCGCTGGGCTACCAGAGCGTGTTCTGGAGTTTTGCCTATGCCGACTGGGATCCGGATAAGCAGATGGACCCCGAACAGGCCTATCAAAAGGTGACCGGTGCGGCGCACGACGGGGCGATCTACCTGTTGCACGCCGTGAGCAAAACCAACACCGAAATCCTCGGGCGGGTGATCGACGACTTCCGCGCCAAGGGGTTCACGGTGGATAAATATGATTTGAAGCAATAAAAAAGAGGGCGAAAGCCCTCTTTTTTATTGCTGGTTACTCTTTTGCATTTCCTCTGCCAGAATCAGAAGCAATTCCGTTTGCTCAGGAGTAAGTCCCTGCAAAATCTTTTGCGCTTTCAAACAATTGTAATCGGGTAGTTCCGGGACGGTACCGGTCACAAAGTACGCCAACGGGGTTTCAAGAGCCGCCGCAATCCGAATCAGTGTGCCGATAGGCAAACTGGAGTGCCCATTTTCAATCACACGAATAGATTTGCGGCTTGGAATGTCCAACATTTCGGCCAATTGTTCCTGTGTATAACCCTTTTGTCGGCGTAGTTTTTGGATACGGCGTCCGATTCCTGTTAAGTCTGGTTTCATATGCATCACCATTGATATGATAGCATATAGAATACACTAATATTATCCCGAAGATGACTAAATCCCTGTTAAAAAATATTGAAACCAGCGGGAGTATCAACGCTGGGGAGAAACAGATTGACAATATAAAAAGAGGCATTCCGATCGGAATGCCTCTTTTTACTCTGGCTGGGCTGGAAGGATTCGAACCTTCGGAATGACGGTGTCAGAGACCGTTGCCTTACCGCTTGGCGACAGCCCAATATTTAAAAAGCAGGATATAATATGGACGAGCCCATACATAAGCAAATACGAACCCGCTGCTATTATAATCCCTTTATGGTGCGGATGAAGTGACTTGAACACTCACGTTTTTCAACACTAGAGCCTAAATCTAGCGCGTCTGCCAATTCCGCCACATCCGCAACTGCGAGATTTATTATACACGAAAGGAGAGGCAGTGTCAACACTATTTTCAAATTTTTTTGCGGAAATTTTCTCAATTGCTGCGGTGCGGGGAAAATCGGGCGAATGTATGGTTTTTGCGGGGTTTTGCGCGGCTATACCCGCCCGATATAGCACTGTGTCACCTGCGGATAGAACAGCACGTCCCCCATGCAGAACCGGTCGAACAGCTTGCCCAGCGCGTCTGCATACGCATCCGATGCCGGGGAACCCTTTTGCGGGGCGTAGGAGGACGAAAGCCCTCTGCCGATGAAGCCCGCGCGGTCCATCTCCTGCGGGTGGGGAATGCGGACGCTGCAAAACTGCCCGTTTTGGAAAAAGCGGGAGAGCGCCGCCTCCTGCTTGTCCTGCATACCGCCGCTGAACCCTGCAAACTCCGGGCAGCAGCGGCGGCAGACCGCCTCGTTCTCGCGCACGATTGCCTGTTTGGCGTCCCGGCTGTTCCAAACCAGGCAGACAAAAGCGCCCGGTTTTCCAATGCGGCGGCATTCGCGCGCAAACGCGCCGGGGTCAAACCAATGGAACGCCTGTGCCGCCGCAATCAGGTCCACACTCTGCGCCGGCAGGCCGGTCTGCTCGGCCGAACCGTCCAGCGAATGAAAACGTGGGAACGCACCCAGGGCCGCTTCGGCCTGCGCGCGCATCTCCGGGTTGGGCTCCACAGCGTGGACCGCCAAGCCCTGCTCGAGCAGGAAACGGCTGAACAGCCCGGTGCCCGACCCGACGTCCGCGACGGCTTGTCCCGGCCGCAGCCCGGTTTCCCGCCGTATAAAGTCCAGCAGGGCGGCGGGGTAGCCGGG
>CATNEU010000059.1 GCA_950097605.1 uncultured Oscillospiraceae bacterium
GATGCCGGTATTTGATATCTCCACAACCTTCAACGGTTCGGATACCATCCAGCACGGCGTCTATGAGATTTCCAAAGACGGACTTGCGTGGACCGAAATCGGCGCTCTGGAATACCAGGGTACAACCGCTTCTGTGAATGCCAACGGCTTGATGGCGAGATACGTGAGAATCCGTGTCACAAAATCGAACGCAAGCAATTGGGTGCAGATTGTGGAAATGGAAGTCAACAAATCCATTGGCGGCGGAAGCGACTATGTGGAGCTTGTATCCGGTACGCCGGCAGGCAACTTTGTTGCACTGTATGACGGCGACATGGCGACCAGCTATGCACCGAGCGCAGTTTCCGAGGGCGATGCGATTACGTACAAGATGACGAGAAAAACAGACGTTGAAAGCCTCGTATTCTTCCAGGACAGCGCCTGCAACGCTACGGTTAGCGTGAAAGACACTGCCGGTAACTGGACAGAAATCGGCAAACTCGATGCAGCAGCTAAGGAACTCGCAGTTGGCAAACAGATTGTTGAAGTCAAGATTGCCTTCGACGAGACCCAGCCGCTTCCCGTCATCAACGAAATTATCATCAAATAATAATTGCAAGTTCGCAGTTATCGAAAGAGGACACCCTAAAGGGTGTCCTCTTTTTTTGCGGACCGGCGGTGAAAGACCTCTTTGAGCCCAAGCAGAAGCAGGAAGGCGGCAAAACACTTGCTGAGCAAGTCGGAGCCGAGCCAGCCCGCCACAAAACTGCCCAAAAAGGTGCCGATACTGCCTGTCAGAACAGCGGGCCAGACCACCTTCCATTCAATCAGCTTGGATCTGGCATGAATGGCCAGGGCAATCAGCGCAATTGGAATGAAAAAAATAAGGTTGATTCCCTGTGCTTGCAGTTGGTCCATACCTGCAGCGGCGGTTAAGTATAGCAGGAGGACCGTACCGCCGCCAAGCCCCAGGCTTGCGAAAACGGCCGACAGAAGACCCACCAGGATACTAATAACAATCTGATTCATTTGAAAAACAACCTCACAGCCGCCCAAAGCATGACCAGGCCGAAAACTCTGCGCAGGACGTCGTTGGGAATTTTTTTAAGGAAAAGCGCGCCGCAAACAGCGCCGACAATACCCGATGGAATATAGAGCATTGCATCCGAAAACACGAAACGGCCGCCCGAAAGATACAGAAACGAGGTGATGACCGTTAGAGGCAAAATGATGGCAATGGAAGTTGCGTGTGCTTTTTTGGCCTCAATTCCGTCTTTTTCAAGCATCGGGACCACGACCATGCCGCCTCCCGCGCCAAACAATCCGTTGAGGATACCGGCGGCAAAGCCGCAGAAATAGGAAAAATACTTTTTAATCATACATACCACCTGATCAAATATGCAAGAATCCTGCATGCAAGCCCGCCCACAATAAAAGCTGGATAGAGGCAAAGTGTTTCCTTTGCAGCATGTCAAAAAACCGCCTTTGTACTACTGTAACCAGATCACAGAAGAATATGAATCTGTGGGACAGAAATCTAGGCAGAATCACGGTAATCATAAAATTTCAGCACAGAGGTGGACATTTCCCTGAAAATGTTTTATACTAAACTTGTTATGATTCTAAAAGAAGCCGACAACCTTTAAGTTGGTCCCGTGAGGCTGACAAGGCGGTCTTGATTAGAGAGAATAGCTGTACCTATCACCATCTGTATGTTTACGGCTATGTGGCAATTTTGCGCTAATCAAATCGGTTTGTCCGCCCTGTGGCGGATAAACCGATTTTTTTGTTGTATGCCGCAGATAAACTGCGCCGCACAGAGGCGGCGCAATGTAAAACCGCCATGTATAGGAGGCAGCCGAATGCTTACGCAGAAAGCGGAGATTATGGATGAAAAGGCGATGGGCCGGGCAATTGCCCGCATCAGCTATGAAATCATAGAACGCAACAAGGGCACCGAAAACCTGTATATTGTTGGAATTCTATCCAGGGGAGCGGAGATTGCCAAGCGTATCGCCGCCAAAATATCCGAAGTGGAAAGAAAAACGGTGGAGGTTGGGTTTCTGGATATCACGCCCTGTCGGGACGACCGGCCTGGAACCGGTGCAGACCACTCGGAAATCGGGTTTGCGGTGCAAAACGCAAAAATTGTCCTTGTGGATGATGTGATTTTTACGGGCCGCAGCGCGCGCGCGGCCATTGATGCGATTCTCAAACGTGGGCGTCCGCAGACGATCCAGCTTGCAGCGCTTGTGGACAGAGGGCACAGGGAACTGCCGATCCGCGCGGACTTCATTGGGAAAAACCTGCCGACCTCCCGCGAAGAGGTGGTGCGGGTGATGATGGCCGAGCGCGACGGTGTGGACAAAGTGGTGATTCTGGCGCCTTGATAAAAAGAAATCGGCGCCGATATTGCATAAATATATATTGAGATGTATAATTATAAACAGAACGGGGAGAAAAGCTATGGCAGATATACTGATACAAAATGCGCGGGTTATCGACCCTTCCAGGCAGTTCGATTGTGTGGCGGACGTTTGGATCCAAGACGGCAAAATTACGGAGATTGGAAAACCCAATGTGCAGGCCGAACAGGTTTTGGATGCGGCGGGATTGGTGCTCTGTCCGGGACTTGTGGACATGCACGTGCACCTGCGGGACCCGGGATTGGAATATAAAGAGGACATTCTGTCGGGCTGCGAGGCGGCAGCGGCGGGCGGCGTGACGGCGGTTGCCTGCATGCCCAACACCAGCCCAACCACCGACTGCGCCGAGGTGGTGAGGGAGATCCTGCGCCGCGCGCAGTCCGCGAAGGCAAAGGTGTATCCGGTCGCCTCGATCACCAGGGGGCTGGGCGGCGAGTTTTTGACCGATTACGCCGGCGTGCGGCAGGCCGGTGCGGTCGCGGTCAGCGACGACGGCAGGCCCGTTCAAAATGCACGCATTATGCAGGAGGCACTGGTGCACGCTATGGAGAGCAACCTGCTGGTCATCAGCCACTGTGAGGATATGGACATCATTGGAAAGGGCATTATCAACAAAGGCGAGGTCAGCAAACAGCTCGGCGTGGAGGGGATGGACCGCACCAGCGAGGATTCGATCACCGCGCGCGAGATTGCGCTCGCGGCCGCGACCGGTACACGTATCCACATTGCGCATGTCAGCACCCGCGGCTCGGTGGCGCTGATCCGGGACGCCAAACGGCGCGGCGTGCGGGTGACGGCGGAAACCTGTCCGCACTATTTCACCCTGACAGATACAGAGCTGCTGAAAAAAGACGCGAACTTCCGCATGAACCCGCCGCTGCGCACCGAGGACGACCGTCTCGCGATTATCGAGGCGTTGCAGGATGGCACGCTCGACGCAATTGTGACCGACCACGCGCCGCATGCGCCCTATGAGAAGCAGGATTTCCTCAAGGCGCCCAACGGCATTCTGGGCCTGCAAACATCGCTCGCACTGGCGCTGACCGGTCTCGTGCATGGTGGAAAGCTGCCTTTGCAGCGGGTGGTGGAACTCATGTCCACAAATCCCTGCAAGATCCTCGGTATCCCGGGCGGCACGCTGGCGCAGGGCGCGGCGGCGGATATCACACTATTTGATCCCGACGAGGAATGGACCTTTACCAAAGAGATGATCCGCTCGAAATCGTCCAATACGCCGTTTATCGGCGCCACCTTCCGGGGGCGTGTGCGGTACACCATAAAAGATGGAGAGCTTGTATATACATGCAGATAACTTGCTGAAAAGGGGAATGCAGAATGTCCATGGATCGCTTGATTGAGAAAATTGTGCAGACGCAGAATCCAACCGTTGCGGGCCTAGACCCAAAACTCGAGTTTATCCCGGCCGCCATCAAGGAAAAGGCCTACAAAGCATACGGCCATACGCTGAAGGCGGCGGCCAAAGCCATTTTGGAGTTCAACAGGGGACTGATTGATGCGCTCTGCGACATCGTGCCCGCCGTGAAGCCGCAGTGTGCCTACTATGAGATGTATGGCTGGCAGGGCGTCAAGGTGCTCTATAAAACCATCGAGTATGCCCGCGAAAAGGGGATGTACGTAATCACCGACGGCAAGCGCAACGATATCGGCACCACCATGGAGGCCTATGCCGTGGCGCATCTCGGCGAAGTGGCGGTTGGGGAAGAACGCTGCACCCCGTTCGGCGCCGACGCGCTCACAGTCAACGGCTATCTGGGCAGCGACGGGATCTCGCCGCTGCTGAAGGTCTGCGCTGCGCAGGATAAGGGCATCTTTGTGCTGGCCAAGACCTCCAATCCGTCCTCCGGCGAGCTGCAGGACAAACCGATCGGCGATACGCCGGTTTACCGTGTGATGGGTGAAATGTGCCAGCAGTGGGGACAGGCGCTGCCGGGCAAATACGGCTATTCGGGCGTTGGCGCGGTAGTCGGCGCCACCTATCCCGAGCAGCTCGGCATGCTCCGGAAGGAGCTGTCCGCCACCTTTTTCCTGGTGCCGGGATACGGCGCGCAGGGGGGCGGCGCGCAGGACGTTGCGGGCGCGTTTGATACAAACGGCCTCGGCGCAATCGTCAATTCCTCCCGCGCAATTATGACGGCTTATAAAAAGGAGTCCGGCGCGAAGGAGAGCGAATATGCCGCCTGCGCGCGCCGGGAGGCCCTCCGCATGAAAGAGGATATCACCCGGTACATCGGCGAAATCAGGCTGCCGGAACAGAAATAAACAGTCAACCACAACCAGATTGGGAGGTATACGGAAGATGTCGATTCTGACAAATACGAAAAAAGCATATCTGCTTTTGGCCGACGGCACGGTGCTGGCCGGCAAGAGCTTCGGCGTGGAGGGGACAACCATCGGAGAGGTTGTGTTTGCAACCGGTCTGACCGGCTATCAGGAAATGCTGACCGACCCGAGCTATTACGGCCAGATCCTGACCCAGACGTTCCCGCTGGTCGGCAACTATGGCGTCAACAGCGAGGACGGCGAGTCGGAGAAATCCTGGGTGCGCGGCTATGTCGTGCGCGAATGGTGCGAGGTGCCGTCCAATTTCCGATGCGAGCGGACCGTCGATGCATTTTTAAAAGAACAGAATGTCATCGGCCTATATGATATCGACACCCGCGCGCTGACTAGGAAGCTGCGCGAAGCGGGCGTGATGAACGGCATGATTACGACCGAGGATGTCTATGCGAATCAGGAAGCACTGCTCGAGCAGGTCAGGGCCTACAAAATCACCGACGCGGTCCCGAGCGTCTCAACCAAGACGGTGCAGGAGTATGGGGACAAGGATGCAAGCTACCATGTTGTGCTGATGGACTTCGGCTATAAACACGGCATTCTGCGGTCGCTTCTGACCCGCGGCTGCCGGGTGACGGTGGTGCCCTACAACACCACCGCGGAGCAGATTGAGGCGTTGCGGCCGGACGGCGTCATGCTCTCCAACGGCCCGGGCAACCCGGCGGAGAACGCCGGCGTGATCGAGGCGCTGCGCGCGCTGATGCAAACGGGCATCCCACTGTTTGGCATCTGCTTGGGACACCAGCTTCTCGCGCTTGCAAACGGCGCAAAGACCCAGAAGCTCAAATACGGGCACCGCGGCGGCAACCAGCCGGTGATCGACAGCTATAAAAACAAGACCTATGTGACCAGCCAAAACCACGGCTATGCAGTGGTGGGCGAAACCGTTCCAACCGGCGTCGGAGAAGTCAGCCATGTCAACGCCAACGACAGGACCTGCGAGGGCGTGCGGTATCACAACGCACCGGCATTCACGGTGCAGTTCCACCCAGAGGCATGCGCCGGCCCTGTGGATACCTCCTATCTGTTCGACGAATTTGTCGCCCTGATGGACAAGCACCAGAGGGAAGCCTAGAAGGCGGTCTTGAATCAAACGGAACCGGCGCCGCCGAAAGCTACGCGGGGCGTCATGAGATAGATGTACGGGAGGATAAGAAAATGCCATTACGCAGTGATATAAAAAAGGTTCTTGTCATCGGTTCGGGACCGATCGTCATCGGCCAGGCGGCGGAGTTCGACTATGCAGGCACGCAGGCCTGCCGCGCGCTCAAGGAAGAGGGGCTGGAGGTTGTGCTGATCAACTCCAACCCGGCAACGATCATGACCGACAAGGCCATGGCCGATAAGATCTATATTGAGCCGCTGACGCTCGACGTGGTCAAACGTGTAATCGAGATCGAAAAACCGGACAGCGTGCTCTCTACGCTCGGCGGACAGACCGGCCTCACACTCTCGATGCAGCTTGCCAAGGAGGGCTTTTTGGAGGCCCACGGCGTTAAGCTGCTGGGTGCAAATCCCGAGACGATCGACAAAGCGGAGGACCGCCAGATTTTTAAGGACACGATGGAGGCAATCGGAGAACCCTGCATCCCCTCCAAGGTGGTGGAGACCGTGGGGGACGCCATCGAGTTTTCCGAAGAGGTCATCGGCTATCCGGTCATCGTGCGTCCGGCGTTCACGCTCGGCGGCACCGGCGGCGGCATTGCCTACAACCGCGAGGAGCTGCACGAGATCGCAACCAACGGCCTGCGCCTCTCCCCGATCACCCAAGTGCTGATTGAAAAGTGCATCTCGGGCTGGAAGGAGATCGAGTTCGAGGTCATACGCGATTCCAAAGGCAACATCATCACGGTTTGCAGCATGGAAAACGTCGATCCTGTCGGCGTCCATACGGGCGATTCGATTGTGGTGGCGCCCGCCGTCACGCTGACCGATAAAGAATACCAGATGCTGCGCACCGCTTCGCTCAACATCGTTTCGGCGCTTGGCGTGGAGGGTGGATGCAACTGCCAATTCGCGCTGCATCCGACGAGCTTTGAATACGCGGTCATCGAGGTCAACCCGCGCGTCTCGCGCTCCTCGGCGCTCGCCTCCAAGGCGACCGGCTATCCAATTGCGAAGGTTGCGACCAAAATCGCCATTGGCTACAAGCTCGACGAGATCGTCAACGCCGTCACGGGCAACACCTACGCCTGCTTTGAACCGTCGATCGACTATTTGGTTGTCAAGTTCCCGAAGTGGCCGTTTGATAAATTCGTGTATGGCGAACGCACGCTGGGCACCCAGATGAAGGCGACCGGCGAGGTCATGGCAATCGGCACGAGCTTTGAGGCCGCGATGATGAAGGCCGTACGCTCAATCGAGCTCGGCCTGGACACCATGCACCTGGAAAAGCTCGGCGAAAAGTCCGACGAGGAGATCCTCGCGCTGCTGCACAATGCGGACGACGAGCGCATCTTTGTGGTGTATGAGGCGCTGAGCCGCGGCATCTCGTTTGAAAAGGTCCATGAGATCACCATGATTGACGTCTGGTTCCTCGCCAAACTGCGCAACCTCTGCGATATCGAGGAGATGCTGGCAGACGGCGCGTTGACCGGCGACAAATATGAAATTGCGCGCAAGATGGGCTTTTTGGACAGCACCATTGCACGGCTATCGGGCCAGACGGTCCCGTATCACGCCAGCGCTTCTTATAAAATGGTGGACACCTGCGCGGCGGAGTTCGCGGCGCAGACGCCCTACTTCTATTCGACGGCGGACGAGGAAAACGAAGCCAAGCTGCACATAGAGGAGAACCCGACCGGCAAAAAGAAGATTATCGTGTTCGGTTCCGGACCGATCCGCATCGGCCAGGGCATCGAGTTTGACTACTGCTCGGTGCACTGCGTCTGGGCGCTCAAGGAGGAGGGGTATGAGGCGATCATTGCCAACAACAACCCCGAGACCGTCTCGACCGACTTTGACACTTCCGACAGGCTGTACTTCGACCCGCTGACCGCCGAGGACGTGCGCTCGATCATCGAGACCGAGCAACCCTGGGGCGCGGTTGTGCAGTTCGGCGGGCAGACCGCCATCAAGCTGACGAAACACCTTGTGAAAATGGGCGTGCGGATCCTCGGTACCGATCCCGACAGCATCGACGCCGCGGAGGACCGCGAGCGGTTCGACGAGCTGCTGGAGCAATGCGGCATCCCGCGTCCGGCGGGCCACACCGTGTTCACCTGCGAGGAGGCGCTGAAAGCCGCGGCGGAGCTGGGCTATCCGGTGCTGCTGCGCCCCTCCTACGTG
>CATNEU010000060.1 GCA_950097605.1 uncultured Oscillospiraceae bacterium
CAACCGGCACGATGATGTGCACCGCCGCCACATTGCGCAGCAGATAGCCCGATTTTATTTTCATGCGTTGCTTCCTCCCATCCGACCGGCGGCACCCTCACCGGCCTCTCTTTTTGTATAACGCGGTGCGCAGCCGCACGATCGCCGGACGATACCGGCGCAGTGCGAGCCAGAGCCCGCTGCAAAACCGGTATCCCCGCGCCGCGCAGTCGATCTCCCTGCCGTCGCGCACAATTGAAACGGCGGCCGCTTTGATCTGTCCGGCATATACCGGGCCTTCTATATCGGTTTCGTTGTCCCCCACGATATAGAAGGCGCCGTTTTTCCGGCGGATAATCCGGTGCAGGATCAAGCTTCCGTCCGGCCGCTGGAACAGCACGATATCTCCGCGCCGCAGCGCCTCGGGCGGCTTTTTGCCGAGCAGCGCGCTATCCCTCCCGCTGATTAAAAACGGAAACATGCTGTCCCCTTTTGGGCAGACGCGAAAGCAATGTCCCTGTGCGAGCAGCGGTTCCACCGCCTGTATCCAAACCTCTGCGGGCACCCGCCCGCTGTCTATAGTCCCAGACATCGCTTCAACACCTCGACCGATTGCATTTCGGGCCGGCAGCGCAGCACATACGCTTTGGAATGCCGCGTGACCTCCGCGATTGTCTCCAGAGCTTTATCCGCAAAGGACTGCCCCCAGGCCGGGAGATAGCAGCGCTGCAAATAGCGCAGCAGCGCCTCTTCCCGGCTGATTGCAAACGCCTCGTTCACCCCGGCCCGTTCGATAAACACCGTTCCCAGAAACGGGACGCACTGGTTGCGATAGGTCTCGGAGGAACCGCTCCATGGCAGGCCATACGCGGTAACGCGCCGGTCCTGCACACGCAGCGCGCAGTTATCCCCGTTGATCAGCCGCACCGACGCGTCCCGCAGCCAGAAATTTGTATGGGTGGTTTTCCCGGTGCCGGAGGGCGCCGAGAACGCCAGGCCGCCTTTGCGCGTCTCGAGCAGCACCGCATGCAGGCAGATTCCTCCAAACGACAGGATGGAAATGCGAAACAGCTCCATCAAAGCGCGCAGCAGCAGAATCCGCACGCTTTCCCCCGCAGAGCCGGACGGGCTGTTCGCCGCAAGCGCCGCAAGGCTTTCCGGCGTGATATGCAGCTTGACAGCCGTAAAATCCTCGTTGGCCTGCAGCGCATAGGGGAAATAGGAGCGGTCCGCGCGCAGCAGCAGCCAGCCCGCCTCGCCGTGCCAAATGCTGCGGCTCGGGTCCGATACGCACTGTGTGTAGTTTTGTGGCATTTCAAACGCGTCAAACACCGTTTGATAGACAATCCTGCCCCGGCCGCCTTGGGACGCAAAGCCGGTAAAGCGTTCGTGCAGCCAATCCGGCCGAATATCGAGGTCGAGCGGGCAATCCGCGATTTTATACATAGTTTCCCTCCTGAAAGTGGCTGCCGCAGCCGGGTTTCTCTCCCTTCTGACGGCAGCCACTTTCAATTTTTCCGCGCACCGGCGCCTATTCATCCGCTATGAGATTTCCGATTCCGGCTGCAGCGACGGATCCAGGCTCTTATGCGCGTTGTTGCCGCTGGGTTTGTTGCCGTTTGCGTTGGGCGTTTCATTTACGTCCCAGTAGCAGCCTGCGCGGCCCGAAACCTTGGTGCATCCACCGGCATAAACACGCTCAAACACAGCGTTTTCAGACTTTCTCAACACCGGCTTCTGATAGCTTTGCTTCACTCTGTTTCGCCTCCTTTCTGTGCATCTGCTCCCTGCGCGCACGCGCAAGGCCGCAGATATAGTCGGACGTCTCGTCGAAGCTGCCTGTTTCCGCAAACAGCTTGGGGGGACAATTGGGGCATGCCCGGTCAATGCCAAGCGGGCAGGTGCTGCATTTTTCAGGATGCCGCATCTTTGCAAACAGGCCCGGAAGCCGCTCCCAGGCGCTGTGAAACCCCTCCCGGAACGGCTCGGTAAACGGATGCGTGAACGTATTGCAGGCAACCATCCTGCCATCCCAGCTAATGCTGTAGCTGGCTTTTGCCGCCAGGCAATCCAAAACCGTGGGTTCCAGCTCAAAGCCCGTGCGCTTCTCGCGCAGGTCGTATACACGTTGCACCGGTTCGGTATCCTGCGGCGGCAATGCTTCCATAAAGCGGCGATTGTCCTCATACAGCCGCATCACGCGGGAAGGCGGCAAACGGCAGGCATCCACATCCGAGCACACACCCGGAAACGCCCGGTGCACCTCGGGGTTGATGCTGAACGCCGGGGAATAGCGCAGCGCCAGCGCGCGGATCTCGTCGAGTTCGTCCGCGTTGTCCCGGATCAGCGTAGCGCGCAGTTCGAGCCGGGTGTTCACCCGCCGCAGCCGCTCCAAACCCGCCACTGTCTGCGCAAAACCGTCCGCCCGGCCGCAGACGCGCGCATAGGTTTCCGGACGCGCGCCATACAGCGTAACACAGACATGCATGGGCGGGTAGCGCCTGAAAAGCGCCTCGATCTTCTCGTCAACCAGCGTCGCGTTGGTGTAAATCGTAATCACAAATCCCATCTGCGCGACCGCCTCGTAAATTTCGGCAAACTGCGGATGCAGCAGCGGCTCGCCGCCGGTCAGCAGCAGATACAGCGTGCCTGCCTCGAGCGCCTGCCCCGCCATATCAATCCACTCTTTCGCGGTCTTTTCGCACTGTACTGCGTCGGCCTGCGGCTTCGTCAGCCGCACATAACACATTTTGCATCGTAAATTGCAGCGGGCCGTCAGTTCAAACGTGCCGTCGATCGGCACATGCAATCCCGCGGCATAGGCCATCCAGGTTTCCTCCGCCGAGTTCCATTTTTGATCCGGCGGCGCGCCCGTTTTGTTCAGGTGATCCATCTCCACTTCATTCCCCAATACAGAGTCCCATCGGTAATTCGTATAGTTATAAACTTACTATACCACCGCACTCCGTAAAAGACAAGATATCTTTCATATGTGTCATATTTTATGACACAACGTCACACATTTTTCACCAGGCATTTTCATCTTCCTTAAATTTCTATTTTCCGGATGCGCCCGCCACAAGGGCGCTCCTATCGCTCTTTGTAATCTTTTTATGTTTCAGCCCTCCTCAGTGCAACAGCAGGTCTGCGAACAGGAGATTGTGGTCGGAGAGGTCTTTCTCGATCATAGCCGCATCCACAATATCAATATTTGCAGTCACCAGAATATTATCCAGATTCCGGAACGGCTGGTCCTCTGTTGTATAGGAGGTGTAAGGATTCTCGGGATTGTTGGCGCATGTAAAGCCCTCAAACACATCGTACTCCGCATAGTCCTCGATATTGAAATCCCCTACGATGATCTTATAGGGGTTGGGATCGTTTTGCACAATCCTGTTGACAAACGCGAGTTGCCGGTCGCGGCAGAAGCCTTTGTCGCCAACATACAGCCAGGAAACATGCGTATTGTAGAAGCTGATGCGTTTGCCATCAATTGCAAACTCCATCTTACCCAGCACGCGCTGCTCCTCGCCCTCGGGCTGCACCTTGATGGTCTCGGTGCGAAGCGCCCGGTAGGTGCTGAACGAACCGATGCCATAGCCGTCGTTGGAACCGCCCAGCAGCGCCGGGCTCCGCAGAATGGTCTGCGTGCTTTCCGGTGTGATGTTTCTAAGTGTGTCTTTCAAATCCCCTGTCTCGGTTGTGACGACTTCCTGAAAGCCTCCCATTTGGACGCCCAGCGTATCCAGCATATCGCGGATTACAGCTTAATTCCGCATATCGCCGCCGCGCCTGATGTTAAAGCTGCCAACCCTTAGATGGGTTTCCTTGGCCGCCGAGGTGCGTTGCAGCATGGTGCGTGTCAGCTCGTCGTTGGCACGGTCGAGCGCCTTGTCGTCCGTCTGTTCCGCAAGCGCCTGCTTGGCGGTATCCAGCGCCTCTTCAAATTCCTGCCGGGCAAACTCAGTGTAAGAGTCGATCTGTGCCATGGTATCCTCCGCCTTTCGGACCGTCGCGCTCAAGTCCCTGAGAGAGCCGCTCTGCCCAAACGCCACCTCGGGCAGAACCACCATAGAGAAAAACAGCAGCGCCGTAACCAGTATTTTCATTCCTCTTTATGCGTGTAACACTTCTTTCATTTTGTCATGGAAACCGCGAATTTTCAACACCTTTTTTTCTGCATACCATAGATTTTTGTGTGGTTTTTTGCATTGCTGCGGCCTTCCTCGCCTCCCTTCCAGCGCACAAATGCAAAAAGCCGCCGGCAAGCGCGGAAACCGCGCGTACCAGCAGCTTTTGCTCAATTCTGATCACAATGCCACATTCAATGAAAATCCAATTGTATATTCTATAATAATCTAAAATACACCGTTTTCAATGGATGGTTGCAAAAAATATACACAAATTGTCTCTTCGTTTTATATGGATATTTCCATTTTGCATGCCAGATGTTTGCACACACCGGGCGTTATACCTGGAAAGCACTATCCGATATCCACACCGGGCTACTCTCCAATGGTCACTGTAAATGTCTCGGAGAGGTTTCCAAGCGCGTCCATCGCCTGCACGGTATGGGTACCGGCCGCCTTGAGCTTCACAAAGTTGGCTCTCTGCGTCGGTTCGCCGCCGTCTATGATGAAATAGGCGGCCTCACTGGCTTTCACCGTAACGTTTTGCTGCACGGTGGCGCCGTTTTCCACAGGCTTGTTGGTGCCTTCAATCACAGCCGAGAGCGTGGGGGCCGTGCGGTCAATTGTGAAGCGGTAGAACCCGCCGTAATTGCCGGCACGATCCCAGGCCTTCACAACATAGGTGCCCGGCTCGTCAAAGGTCATCTCGTCCAAATACGTATAGGCCGCTTCGTCTTCCGGCGCATACAGCTCAAATTCCGCAATCATCGGATAGAGTGCCGACGCCTCCTGCGTACCATCCTCCAGATACAGGCGGAAATAGCGGGCCGTAACAGCTTTATCCAATACTCTGTCGGAAATCCTGTCCTGATTGCCGGTAACGGTGTCCACATCGGTCCAGTTCTGGTTGTCGTCGGAAATTTGCAGTTTGAAGTCTTTTGTCCAGTATGTTTCCGGGTTCTCCATAGGACCGTTGTAGTTGTTTACAACCCATCTGCCAACGGTCGTCTTTTCTCCCATATCCACCGAAATCCAGGAATCGTACTTGGCATACATCAGGATGAAGGTAGACTCGTTGCCATCGGTTGCACTCTTGGCCAAACCGGAGGAAGCTGCGCTCGTTTTGCCAACCGAGAGGTTGCCGCTTTCCGGTCTGGGCTTTTCATAGAGCACGCCGTTGATCTCGAGACGGACAGGCTCGGTCGAGCGGATGGTAACGGCGTCCTTGGTCGAACCGCCTGTCTGCACGTCCTCGCTCGAGAGGACCGGCTTGACATTGTCGATTGTAAAGGTAATCGTACTTTCATTGCCAACCGCGTCCGTCGCTTTGACCGCATAGGTCCCGTCGCCATATACGCGCACATAATACCCCATCGTCTCCTGTGCCACGCCGTTGACGGAGAAGGTCACTTTCTTATCCGACTGCACGGTTGCCGCGCCGCCTCTGACAAAGCCGCCGTCCGCCACACCGGTCAGAACCGGCACCTGCTTGTCGATGATGACTCTGTGGATATCGCAGTAGTTTCCAGCTCTGTCGATGCCCCTGACCTTATAGTCGCCGGATTCGGAGAGCGTGAAGCTTGTGACATACTTGTCGGTGGCCGCCTCGCCGTTTACAAAGAACTGCACCGGCTCGTTGGTCGTGAACACAACATCCTGGTTGGTTTTCCCATAGTGCTCGGTGGTCGCATCCATCACGGGTTTGGTGCGGTCGATCGAGAAGTGAACCGCCAGGCTCTTGTTGCCATCCGCGTCCACCGCGTATACGGCATACTCGCCCTCGTCGTTCAGGCGCAGGCTTGTGCCGGCCTTTTCAGCCGCCACGCCGTTCACAACAAAGGTCACTCCCTTGTTGGCCTGCAGCGTCACGGCATATCTTGTAGAACCGTTTTCCGGCATGCCGGTGATCTCAGGCAGTTCAGAATACGCGTTAAAGCTCACATTGTCAATCTGCACGCCGCGGTTGCGGTTGGTCTTGTCGCGGGAGGTGCCGATGGTGCGGAAGCCAAAGCGTCCGCTTATCTCCGCAGTCCCCTCGATCGAGAAGCTGCCGATGACCTTGTCATTCAATACGACAGTATAGTTGTCGTCCTGATAGAGGACGCTCACTTTGTGGGCCTCGCCCTGCGTCAGCGGGGTACTGGTTGCAAACGTGCCGGTCTGCACTGCTTTTTTGTCCTGCAGCAGCGTCCAGGTCCAATCCCCGTTCTCTTTCGCCTGGATTTCCACATAGTTGCGGTAATCTTTGAATTTCACAAGCGCCGAGAAATTGCCGTCCGAAGTGCCGTTGCCCTGTTCGAGCAGCACGTCGAAGTTCAAAATCGCATCGTAGCGGATAGGTGCGGTGCTGTCGTACACCACAGCGTCGTTGTTGTCTCCGTCGAAATTGCCAAACGAAGTATAGCGGAGCGATTTGCCCGCGATGCCGTCGGCAATCGAGAGGTCGGACAGACCGATCGAGTTGAGCCATCTGCCGGTGTCCGCACCCTCGAAGTCCTGCGCATACGCGTCGGGAATGGCTTCCGCGCCATACGGCGCCTCAAACTTCTCCGAGGGCTTCATCGAAAGGGATTCCACGCTCATATACAGCGTACCGCCCGCTTTGAGCAGCACAAGGTCGTCGACCAGCGCGGTGGTTTCATCCGCCTTGACCGGCTTGCTCTGCGCATAGGGCAGCGCCGCATCCGCACTTTCATAGAGGCGGACCACGTCGCCTTCCTTCAGGCCGCTCACCGTCACGGTATCCACGGCGCCGTTGTTGTTGGCAACCGCGATGTCCGCAGCATCGGGAACTGCGGTGATCTGCGCATTCTCCGCGAGATAGCGGACCGAAGCGCGCAGGCTCTCGCGTTTTTCAGGCGCGGTGCGGGTGAAGAAGATCTTGGCGCTCTCCTTCTCCAGCGCAAGGCCCTCAAAGGTGATCTGCGTTGCGCCGTCCGGAACCGTCTGCGACACATAGGCCTCGCTGTCGTCCAGGGATTTGTAGAGCTTGACCACTTCGCCCGCGTGCAGGCCGCCGATGGTAACGGTGTCGTTGTCGCCGGCCGCGTTGGCCGCCACAACGTTTTCCGGCTCGATCGCGTCGGTGCGGTAGGTATAGGTGTTTTCAAACAACTGGAACTCGTAAATACGGCACCAGGTGTCGCCGGTCTGTGTCGGCTTGGTGATGTTCAGACGGAAATACTTGCCGGTCACCGGCGCTTCGAGGTTGATATCCGTCTCATTCGCGCTGTTGTTCTCGACAATATCCACATCGCGGAAACTGACGCCGTCGTCGCTGACCTGCAGCGAGAAGTTTTTGGTGTTATAGCCGGCACCCTCGCCCGCTTCCGGATGTCCGGCGTGGATAACCCGCCATCTCTGAACGGTGATCGGCTCGTCGTAGCTGACCTCCAGCCAGTTTCTGTTGCCGTTGCAGCACCATTTGGAACCGTTGACGATCACGCCGTCGACCGCGTTCTTTGCCGGCTCGGTGTCGAGCTGCTGGCTTGCGCGGACGTTCGGGTTGTTCAGCGCCAGGTTGACCGGCACTTCCTCGGTGTCGATTTCCGCGGAATCCGCGTCGATGCCCCAGCGGATATCGAGCTGCACCGGCGTGCCGTATGTATAGTCGTCCCCAACCGGGATGATTTCGAGCTGCGAGTAAACGCCGTCGCCGCCGCGGTCGATCTTGGACGCATAGTAGGCGTTGTTGACCGTCGCGCCGATGACCGAGCGGCTGCCGTCGCTGTTCACCTTGCGGATTTCATAGAACGCGGGTTTGTTCTCCGGCGCGTCCCATCTGAACTTGGCCTGCGCCGTAACCGGCGACGGGAACGAGGTCTCATCGAGCACGACGTTGGATACCGCGCCCTGATAGGCGGCCTGTTCGGTATCCCGGATGGCAAGCTCGCCGATGTGCAGCGCATAGCCGTCCACATCCGTCTCGGTGGTCACCTG
>CATNEU010000061.1 GCA_950097605.1 uncultured Oscillospiraceae bacterium
GATATGCGGCGCGCCGTCCCTATGGGGAGTGGCTGGATCGGGAGCTTGTGCGTCTGCGTAAGCTGCCGATTCCCAACAAAAAGGTGCCGGTTTATGACCATGAAACCCTTACGAGACTGCAAAAAGCGTTTGGCTACACCTATGAGGAGGTAAAGGACTCAATCCTGCCGATGGCGCGCACCGGCGCAGAGCCGATTGCCGCAATGGGCGTGGATCGGCCGCTGGCAGTACTGTCGGAGCGCCCGCAGCCGCTGTTCCACTACTTCAAGCAGCTATTTGCACAGGTCACAAACCCACCGATTGACGCAATCCGCGAGGAGGTTGTAACCTCGACTTCGGTGTATATCGGCGCACAGGGCAATCTGCTGGCGGACGACGCTTCAAACTGCCGGGTGATCAAGGTGCGCAATCCGATTCTGACGGGCACCGACCTGCTCAAGCTCAAAAACCTCAAGGTGGAGGGCTTCCGCGCGGAGACCATCCCGATTACGTATTATAAAAATACCTCGCTCAAAAGCGCGATTGACCACCTGTTCGTTGCGGTTGACCGCGCCTACCGGGACGGCGCGAATATCTTGATTCTAAGCGACCGGGAGATCGACGAATACCATGTTGCGATTCCGTCGCTGCTTGCGGTCTCGGCGGTCAGCAAGTATCTGGTGCGCACCAAAAAACGCACCGCCGTTTCGCTGGTGCTCGAGAGCGCCGAACCGCGCGAGGTGCACCACTTTGCGGCGCTGCTGGGCTACGGCGCCAGCGCGGTCAATCCCTATCTCGCGCTCGAGACCATCCGCGACCTGATTGCGGAGAACCAGCTCGATAAGGACTACTACGCCGCGGAGAGCGACTATACGGGCGCGGTGCTGCACGGCATAGTTAAAATCGCCTCCAAAATGGGCATATCCACGATTCAATCCTACCAGGGTTCGCAAATCTTTGAAGCGGTGGGCATCAGCAAAGAGGTGATCGACACCTATTTCACCGGCACGGTATCCCGCATCGGCGGTATCGGCCTGCCGGAGATCCAACGGGAGATCGAGCAGTTGCACGCTTCGGCGTTCGACCCGCTGGGCCTGTCCGTGGATCTCACCCTCGACAGCGTGGGCAGCCACAAATACCGCAGCGGCGGCGAGGAGCATCTGTATAACCCGCAGACGATCCACCTGCTGCAGGAGGCAACCAAAAACGGTGATTACGCCCTGTTCAAGCAGTACAGCGGTATGATCGACGATGAACGCCGGGCGGTGCACCTGCGCGGGCTGTTCGATTTCCGGTTTTCCGAACAGCCGCTTCCGCTGGATCAGGTCGAGAGTGTGGATTCCATTGTGCGGCGGTTCAAAACCGGCGCAATGAGCTATGGCTCGATCTCCAAGGAGGCCCACGAGACGCTGGCGGTTGCGATGAACCGGTTGCACGGCAAATCGAACAGCGGCGAGGGCGGCGAGAGCCAGGACCGCCTGTATCCCGCGAAGGGGGAAGACAGCCGCTGCTCTGCAATTAAACAGGTGGCGAGCGGGCGGTTTGGCGTGACCAGCGAGTACCTCGTGAGCGCGCAGGAGATCCAGATCAAGATGGCGCAGGGCGCCAAGCCCGGCGAGGGCGGCCACCTGCCGGGCGAAAAGGTCTATCCCTGGGTGGCCAAAACCCGGCATTCCACGACCGGCGTTTCGCTGATCTCGCCGCCGCCCCACCACGATATCTATTCGATCGAGGATCTCGCGCAGTTGATCTATGATTTGAAAAATGCGAACCGCGCCGCGCGCATCTCGGTGAAGCTCGTATCCGAAGCGGGCGTGGGCACGATTGCAGCGGGCGTTGCCAAGGCGGGCGCGCAGGTGATTCTGGTTTCGGGCTACGACGGCGGCACCGGCGCCGCACCCCAGACCTCGATTTACAACGCGGGTCTGCCCTGGGAGCTCGGCCTGGCCGAGACGCACCAGACGCTGATACAAAACGGCCTGCGGGAGAAGGTGGTCGTTGAAACCGACGGCAAGCTCATGACCGGACGGGACGTGGCGGTCGCGGCGATGCTGGGCGCGGAAGAGTTCGGCTTTGCAACCGCGCCGCTGGTCACGATGGGCTGTGTGATGATGCGGGTGTGCAATCTGGACACCTGCCCCGTCGGCATTGCAACGCAGAACCCGGCGCTCAGAAAGCGGTTCAAAGGCAAGCCGGAATATGTGGAGAACTTCATGCGGTTTATCGCCGGGGAGCTGCGCGAATACATGGCGAAGCTCGGCATCCCCACGGTGGAGGCGCTTGTGGGCCGCAGCGACCTGCTGCGGATGAAAACGGAGCTGCCGGTTTCCCGCGCGGCCACGCTCGATCTCTCGGGAATTCTGCGGGGCCGGACGGACAACGCGCACTTCGACCCGGAGCAGGTGTACGACTTCCATCTGGAGAACACGGTGGACAAGAAAATCCTGCTGAAAGAATTTGCCCCGGTATTGAAAAGCGGAAAGCCCAAGAGCGTTTCGGTGCGGGTGTGCAATACCGACCGCTCGCTCGGCAGCATTCTGGGCTCCGAAATTACCCGTTTGCACCGCGGCAAGCTGCCGGACGACACGTTTGTCGTCCGCTGCGAGGGCAGCGGCGGTCAGAGCTTCGGCGCGTTTATCCCGAAAGGGCTTACGCTCGAGCTGACCGGCGACAGCAACGACTATTTCGGCAAGGGCCTATCCGGCGGGCGGCTGGCGGTGTTTCCGCCGAAGAACGCGGCGTTTGAACAGGAACAGAACATCGTCATCGGCAATGTGGCGCTCTATGGCGCAACGAGCGGCAGCGCGTTTATCGGCGGCGTGGCGGGCGAACGGTTTGCCGTGCGCAACTCGGGCGCGGCGGCCGTCGTAGAGGGCGTGGGCGACCATGGCTGTGAATATATGACCGGCGGCACGGTGGTTGTGCTGGGCCCTGTCGGTAAGAACTTCGCGGCGGGCATGTCGGGCGGCGTTGCCTATGTGCTGGATGAGCAGCACAATTTCTATCAGCGCGTCAATAAAGAGCTGGTCTCGCTCGAGCCGGTTACCCAGGCGGCCGACGTGACCACGCTCAAATCGCTGCTGGAGGCGCATATGCACCGTACCGGTTCGCCCAAGGCGAAGAGGATTCTGGAACAATTTGCGGCGTTTCTGCCGCAGTTTAAAAAAGTGCTGCCGCGCGATTACGACCGCATGCTGAAGACCATTGTAGCCATGGAGGAAAAGGGCCTGGACAATGAACAGGCGCAAATGGAGGCGTTCTACGCGAAGCAGAGAGGATAGGAGGGAAACCGTCATGGGAAAAACAACTGGATTTTTAGAGTATGAACGGAAGCAGGGGCCTTCTCTGGCGCCTGGTGAACGCATTGGGAACTTTGACGAATTTCACTATCCGCTTCCGCCCGATGGGCAGCGCAGCCAGGCGGCGCGCTGCATGGAGTGCGGCGTGCCCTTCTGCCAGTCGGGCATGGAGCTTGGCGGCATGACCTCGGGCTGTCCGCTGCACAACCTGATTCCCGAGTGGAACGACCTGGTGTTCAGAGGCAATTGGGAACAGGCGCTTGCGAGACTGCATAAAACCAACAACTTTCCGGAGTTCACCGCGCGCGTCTGCCCGGCGCCCTGTGAGGCGGCCTGCACTTGCAGCCTCAACGGGGAGGCCGTTTCGATCAAGGAAAACGAGCGCAGCATCATTGAAACGGGGTATGAGCGGGGCTATGTACGGCCCCAGCCGCCGGCGGTACGCACCGGCAAGCGTGTGGCGGTGGTCGGCTCCGGACCAGCCGGCCTGGCGGCGGCCGACCAATTGAACCGGCGCGGCCATACGGTCGTGGTCTATGAGCGGTCCGACCGCATCGGCGGGCTGCTGATGTATGGTATCCCGAATATGAAGCTGGAGAAGCAGGTGATCGACCGGCGCGTGAAGCGTATGCAGGATGAGGGCGTGCAGTTCGTCACGGGCGCGGACATCGGCGGCAATACCCGCGCGGAACAGATTTTAGAGGCGTATGACAGTGTGGTGCTGGCCTGCGGCGCTTCCAACCCGCGCGACTTGAACCTGCCGGGACGGGATGCAAAGGGTATCCACTTTGCCGTGGATTTCCTGGCCTCCACAACCAAAAGCCTGCTGGATACCGGCCTTGCGGAGGGCACTTATGTAAGCGCCAAGGACAAAAACGTGCTGGTGATCGGCGGCGGCGACACCGGAAACGACTGCGTGGCCACCGCGGTGCGCCACGGCTGCCGGTCGGTGCTGCAGCTCGAGATGATGCCGAAGCCTCCCGCGGCCCGCGCGGCGGGCAACGCCTGGCCCGAATGGCCCCGCGTGCTGAAGACCGATTATGGGCAGGAGGAGGCCGCCGCCGTGTTTGGCGCGGACCCCCGTCTCTATCAAACCACGGTGAAGGAATTCATTGCCGGGGAGGACGGCGCTTTGCAGGCGGCCGTTCTCGTCCGGCTGGAGCCGGAGCGGGACGCCGCCACGGGCCGCATTGTGATGAAGCCGGTGCCGGGCAGCGAGTACCGCGTGGAAACCGAGCTGGTGTTGATTGCCGCGGGCTTTTTGGGCTGCCAGAACTATGTGGCCGAGGCGTTCGGCGTCGAAACCGACGCGCGCACCAACGTCAAGACCGCCCAGGGGCGCTATCGCACCAACGTCGATAAGGTGTTCGCTGCGGGCGATATGCGCCGGGGCCAGTCGTTGGTCGTCTGGGCGATCCGCGAGGGCCGCGAGGCCGCGCGCGAGGTCGACGAGGCGCTCATGGGGTATACAAACCTCGCCTGAATTTGCGGGGGTAACGGCCTTTTCCCCTTTATATGCTGCAATAGCCCGAACATGTTGTGTTCGGGCTATTGTTTTGATCAGCAAGCCGGTTTTCCCGTTGGAAACAAAAAAGACCGGCGGTTGGTCCGCCGGTCCAAGCCCGGTAGCCGGGCGGTTATAGGATAGGAAACTGCCTGCGCAGCATGGCGCGGCTAGAACTTGCGGCCTCCGCCGCCGTGCGTGGCGCCGCTTTTGGAAGTGTGCGTGGAGGCGCTGCGGTGCGATGCAGAGCCGCCGTTGCTGCCGCCGCTGCCTCCTTTGGGCGGGGTCTGGATGCGTCGGTGGGTGACGTGCTGACCCAGAAAGACGTCGTTTGTCTCGGTCAGTTGCAGGCGGCCTTTTTCCCGCAGGGGATAGGTGTACTTGGGGTCCTTATAGCGGTACCGTGCGGAAACCACGCCAAAAAAGATCAGTCCGGCCGCCGCGCCCCCCAATACCGCCACGCCAACCTTGCCCGCCGTCAGGCCCTGGGCTTCTTCGGGCGGCGTGGAGTTGGGATTGAGGGAGGCGGTTTGGTTCTGGCTGTCGGGCGGCAGCGACGCATAGCGCCGGACGCCCTGCAAAAAGCGGTTTGCCGCGCCATAGTAGTCGCCCTCCGCAAGCGGCGCATACGCGTCGTCAAGGATCGCTTCGACGCGGCTGTCGGTGAACAGACCGATTGCACTGCCGGACGTGCTGAGATAGATCTCCCGGTTGTCCATGTCGATCAGGAAGAGCAGCCCATCCCGGCCGGGGCCCACGCCAAAACCGCCGCCGTCATAGGCATCGTCGGCAAAGGCCTGGGATGTCTTGCCGCCCGCATCGTCCGTCGTATAGATCACGATGTCCAAAGCAGTGGCGTCCTGCTGCTCTTGTATGGCTTTTTCCAGCGATGCGGCTTGCTCCCCGGTGAAAAGCGCGGCGTTGTCGAAAACGCGTCCGGTTGCCGCGGAGACGGCGAAGGGCGCCAGGAAACAAGCGGCAAGAAACAGGCAGAGGCAGAGCGCCGCGGCTGCACGTTTAACAGATCGTATGGTCATGACAGCGCACCTCCGATCAACAACAGGACGCAGACGGCGGCGGCCAGCAGCAGTGAAAACAGCGAGAGCTTGCGCAGGTCGATGGGCAACTGCCCGCGGATCTGGCCGGTCTGGCCGTTGACGGCATAGTGATAGAGTTTGCCGTTTTTGCCCGGATAGGTCAGCACCCAAACGGGCAGCAGCACGTATTTCCACCCAATCCGGGTGAGGTTTGTATGCGCGCGGCAGTTGGTCACGCGGTCGTAGCCGCGAATGGTGTCCCGCAGCAGCGACTCGCAGAATTGCTGGGTCTCGGCTTCGATTTCCCCGCGCAGCGACTCGCAGGAGACGTTGCGTTGGTTGGCCTGAAAGCCCGCGAGGTAGGGCATGGAAAAGTCGATCATGCCGCTCTCGTCGTAGGGCTGGACGCTTTCCACGAGCTTGGCGTTTTCGGTTTGCAGCGCGGTTTTGGTGATGCCGCCAAATGAGACGCAGCCGCCGCGCGCGACGCGGTAGTCCTTGGTTTCGGTGTATTCGGTGTCGCCGCTGCGCCAGACGCGGATGTTGTGCGCGGTGGCGTCCAAATGCCCCTGCAGCTCGCAATCCGCGGACCAATAGGGGAAATAGACGCCGGTAATCGTCTCAATTTGCTCCTTACGGAAAAAAGCGCGCGGCACAAACTTTTTGCTGTGCGCCCATGCGAGCAGCTTTTCCACCGCCTCGTCGCGGTCGAGCTGAAAGGGAATCAGCTTGTCGGGCGCAAAGCTGCCCTCTAGCCGGCCGGCGAGCACCACGGGGTTGTGGCAATAGTAGCAAAAGGTTGCCGCGGTGGTCTCGTCCGTGACGATCTGCGCGCCGCAGGCGGGGCAATTGTAGCACACGGTGTGTGTGCCGGACGTCTGTGTGCCGGACGTTGTTTCCGACGGTGCTTCCTGGGCCTGTTCGTGTATTGATTCGAGCTCCTGCTCTGCAAACAGGCTCCGGCAGAATTCGCAGGAGAACTTCTGCGTTTCGGGGTCAAATTGCAGACCGCCGTCGCAGTTGGGACATTTATAGGTGTACGTAGCCATAGAACAGGCCCTCCATTTACAGTGGTAGAGTCGGCGGCGGAAAATGAAATCCTGCAAAATGCACAGGAGCCTTTACGGCGCCGTGATGACAAAGGTTTTTAGCACAGGTCGTTTTGGTCGATGGGGCCCCCGCATTCGGGGCAGAACTTGGGCAGCGGCTTGCCGGGCTCGGGCGTGTAGCCGCATTTGTCGCAGCGGCAGGCGCTGCCTGTGGGCCGGGGTTTTCCGCATTCCGCGCAGAACTTGCCGGTGTTTTTGGCGCCGCAGGCGCAGGCCCAGCCCTCGGCGGGCCGGGGCTTGCCGCACTCTGCGCAGAACTTGCCGCTGTTTTTGGCGCCGCAGGCGCATTTCCACCCGGCGGCGTCCGGGGCGGGTTGGTGGGCCTGTTCGCGTTCCATCTGCCGCTGGTTTGCGTCGGACGCCGCGCCCATAAACCCGCCGGCGGACTGCATGCCCATGCCCATCCCCATGAAGCCCGCCATGCTGCCCGCGGCGTTCCCGCCCGCGGCCTCGATGCCGCGCGCGATCCGGCCCTGCACATAGCCCTCGCGGACCGAAGGGTCGCCGAGCATGGCGCCTTCGTTGCGCATCTCAATTAGCTCCTTGGACTTTTCGTCGTACGAAAAGCTGGCGATGCCGACCGACTGAATTTCAAAGCCGCGCGTTCTGCGCCAGTCCTCGTCGAGGATGGTGCTCATATACCGGCCCAGCTCCCGTCCCTTGGAGGCAGCGAATGAAATGCGCACGCCGTCCACCGACATCTGGTTGATTGCCGACGAGAGCGCCTCCAAAAACTCGGAGAGATACTGCTCCTGGATGTCTTCGATTTCCACGCGGGACGCGTTGCGGGGTACGACCTCCTGGTAAAATAAGAGGGGGTCTTTGATTTTGATTGAATAGGCACCGTGCGCGCGCAGGAACAGCTCGGCGTTATAAAAACTGTCGAAGTAGTTGATCGGCGTGCGCGTTCCAAACTTGATGCCCTTGATCTCCTGCAAATTGATATAAAACACCTTTTGGGAGGCCGAGGTGACGCCGCCGAACTTGATGCGGTTGAACGAATCCATCAGCGATTCGCCCAGTTCGCCGTTGAAAAGCGAAGGGGTGGAGGAGCTGTCCACCGTGTAGTATCCCTCTTCGGCTGAGTAGTCCACA
>CATNEU010000062.1 GCA_950097605.1 uncultured Oscillospiraceae bacterium
CATCGGTCTGCAGAACCAGCCGGTAGCCGCGCGTGGTCCGGCTTTCCACATGGTAGCCGTTTTCCCGCAGCGCACCGATGATCTTCCAGACGGCGGCCCGCGATATCCCAAGCCTTCCTGCAATCTCCTCGCCGGACAGATAGCCGCCGGCTGCGGCGGAGAGCATTTCCAAAACCGTATCGAGCTGCATCCGTTTCCCTCCCGCAATCTGTCCGGGCGGCCGCCGGATTGACAAACGCCGCAGGACATAGTAAAATTCACATAGATAGAAAAAAATGGCGCAATCCAGATACACGACCAGCAAAATGCAGGCCGTTTTGGCGCACCGCGCCCAAAAGGCCGCCGGGAAAAGGGGGTTCCCCACACGATGTCAAACATTCTCACAGATATTGTCGGCTGCACTTGCAGCATCCTCACCAAGGACGATTATATGGGCCAGCTTGAGGGAGAGGTGCTCGCCGTGGACGACGCCTGGATCAAAGTCCGTCACACCGACCGGCGTGGCAACCCAAACCTGCGCATTCTGCGCATTGAGACCATCACGCAGATTGAGGTGCTCCGGCAGCCGGGAAAGGAACCGGCTACGGTATAAAAAACGGACCTGTCCGCATAAGTTGCAAACCAGAGATGAAAAGGGACTGCCGTACGGGTTCACCGTGCGCCAGCCCTTTTTCGCCTTTGCACCGCCCGCACCCTCTGCGCCCCGGCTTTCCGGCTAGTCCTCGGTATACGTGACCTTCTTCATCACCTGGTCTTTGAGCGGCTTGTCGCTGAAGTTGACCGGGGTCTGGGCGATCTCGTCCACCACGTCCATGCCCTCGACCACCTTGCCGAACGCGGCATACTGGCCGTCGAGATGCGGCGCGTCCTCGTGCATGATAAAAAACTGCGAGCCCGCGGAATCCGGGTCGCTCGAACGGGCCATCGACAGCACGCCGCGCGTGTGCTTGAGCGTATTGCGCCAGCCGTTGCGCGAGAACTCGCCCTTGATCTGGTGGCCGGGTCCGCCGAAGCCGGTGCCCTCGGGGCAGCCGCCCTGGATCATAAAGCCCGGGATCACCCGGTGGAAGATCAGCCCGTCGTAAAAGCCCTCGCCGATCAGGTCGATAAAATTCTGCACCGTTATCGGCGCAACGTCGGGATACAGCTCTATTTTTATTTTTTTGCCGTTTTCCATCTCAATCGTTACCATAAATGCGCTCCACTCCTTCTCGTTTGGCGGTTCTTTCCCGCCCATTGTATCAAAACGCCGCGGCGCAAAGCCTCGATTTTTGCAGCCTCGGCGGCTTACTCGTCATGCTTTTCCAGATAGTCCGCCAAAATGCAGACCGCGTCGTCCACCAGCGCGGGACAGGGCCGCTTTTTATAGTAGCCTTCGGTGCGCGCGTCGGGCTTGGGGTCGGTGTTCACCGCCGTATGCCCCCGCAGCAGCTCCCGGCAGATTACCGACCCGTTTTGCTCCGCAAACCGGCCGGCAACCTGCTGCACCCGGCGGTAGTGCTCCTCTTTCGCGCCTGTATGCGATGGGTCGGTGTCCGCATAGACATAGCCCAGGATCAGGCCCATACCCGAAACCGCGCCGCAGATTTCCCGCTTGCGGCCAAACCCGCCGCCAAACGAGGCTGCCAGCCGCAGCAGCAGCTCCCGGTTCAGCCCCACGGTCTCCGCGAAAGCGCCCGCGACGGCCTGCGAACAGTTATAGCCCTGTTTAAACAGGGCCTGCGCTTGCTGCCGAATTTGTTCCAGATTGCAGGAAGCCGTATCAATACCCAAGCTCTTCACCCACCAGTATCACCTTAATGCGGTCCTTTTTTCGCTGTTTGGCGCTCACAACATAGTTGCAGCAGATGCGGTTGTCGCCGTCACAGTCCATGCAGCGGCCCGATTTGGTGCAAGGGGTTTTGCAGTCTAAGCGGATGGCGTTGGCCGGCGCTGCGGTTTCCCGCACGCGCTGCACCGCCTCGTCAAGATTCCGCACCAGCTTGTTGACGCCCGCGAGCACAATCACGCTGCGCGGCCCATAGAGGAGCGCCGCAACCCGATTGGAGTTGCCGTCCACATTGTAGAGCGCGCCGGTTTCGGTCACAGCATTCGCGCTCGTCAGATAGACGTCCGCGCGAAACGCGTCTATGTAGATCTCCTCGATCTGCTCACGGGTAAGCCCGGGCGCGTACCGGTCCAGAAAACGGTACTGCGGCTGCCGCAGCAGGTCGATGACGCCCGCTTCAAACAGGCTCATCGAGCCGCCGCAGGCCACCGTATCGCCTTCGTGCAGCAGCTCCTCCACCTTGCGCCGCGCCTGCTCCCTGTCCGGCACATAACAGGCCCACATGTTGTTGTTTCGCAGGCTTTCGAGTGTGCGCTGCACGCGCTTTTCCAAAACTGCCGCCTTGCTTGCATCCATCACAAACACGCCTCCCTTTCCACAGATCACACGCGCGCCGCTTTCAAAATAGGCGCGCCGGTCACATATTGCCCGTCAGCGCCATCAGCACGCTCAAAGCGGCCAGCGGCGCTGTTTCACAGCGCAGAATGCGCGGCCCCAACGTTGCAATTTGCACGCCGCGGGCCGCCGCCTTCTCCACCTCTTCCGGCTCGAAGCCGCCCTCGCTGCCCACCAGCAGCGCCGTCCGGCGCAGGGCGGGCGGGACCGTCTCGCGCAGCGGCCTGCCGCCCGCCTCGTAAAACAGCAGCGGCAGTTCGTAGGCAGCCATCTGCGCGGCCGCCTGGTCAAATGAAAGACAGGGATTGATTTTCGGGATCACCGCGCGGCCGCTCTGTTTGGCGGCTTCGGCTGCAATCTTTTGATAACGAATGGTCTTTTTGGCCATCGACTTGGCGTCCGGCCGGGAGACACAGCGCGCCGTGAGCACCGGGGTGATCTCCTGCACGCCCAGCTCGACGGCCTTCTGCACGATCAGCTCGAACTTGTCGCCCTTGGCGAGCGCCTGGTAGAGATGCGCTTCGAGTGAGGGCTCGCTCGCAGAGCGTTTTTTCTCTAAAACCCGCAGCAGCACCTGTGCGGCATCCACACACTCTATGACGCAGCCATAGTCAAAACCCGCGCCGTCGCAAACAACCAGCGGCTCGCCGGGCTTCATGCGCAGCGGCCCCGCAATGTGGGCCGCGTCCGCCCCGGTGATCACCACCCTGTCCTGCTGCACGCCGTCCACAAAAAATCTCGGCATTGCCTCTATGCACCGGCCTTTCCCGCAAACCGGCAGGCCAGCGCGACCCAGCCGCCCTGCCTGCGCACGTCTGTTACCTCCAGCCCAATGCCCGCGAGTGCGTCCCGCACATCCTGCTCGCGCTCGTCGATGATGCCCGACGCCAGAAAGACGCCGTCCGGCTTTAAAAATCGCGGCACGTCGGGTGCAAGGCGGATGATGATATCCGCCACGATGTTGGCGCAGACCACATCAAAGCGCCCCTGCACCTGCTGTGCAAGGTCGCCGCACAGGATATGGATTTTCTCTTCCACCCCGTTGAGCGCGGCGTTTTCCGCGGCCACGCGCACGGCGGTGCTGTCGATATCGCAGGCCGTGACCCCGGCCGCGCCGAGCTTCAGCGCCGCAATGGCGAGAATGCCGCTGCCGGTCCCCACGTCGAGCATTGTGGTGTTCCCATCCACACACCCCTCCAGAAGCTGCATGCAGAGCCGCGTCGTCTCATGCGTGCCGGTGCCAAACGCCATGCCGGGATCGAGGTCGATCACAACCTCGTCTTCCGCCGGGGCATATGCCTCCCAGGTCGGCCGCACCACGAGGCGTTCGCCGACCTTCGTAGGATGGTAGTACTGTTTCCAGGCCGTCGCCCAGTCCAGCTCGCGCACGTTTTCCAGGGAAATCGTGTGCGGCACGCCCGCCGCATCCAGCCTGCTTTGCAAAAACGAAACGGCCTCGGCCGGATTTTCCGCCGGCGCAACATAGAGATGCACCAGCACATGCGCGCGGTCCTTTGCGAGCAGCGCCTCGTCAATCAGGTCGATGTGCGCAATTTTGGGCGCCTCGGTGGTCAGGTCGGAATAGTCCTCGATATAGATGCCGCCCGGGGCCAGCAACTGCGCAATCGCGCAGGCCGTCTCGGCATAGCGCGTGGGGATTTTGAGTACGACGTCGCTCCAATCCACTAGTCCTTGCCTCCCATATAGTCCTTTAATTTATCAAAAAAGCTCTTGCGCTTGGTGTAGTTGTTCTCATCCATCGCGTTTTCAAAGGTGCGCAGCGCGTCCTTCTGCTCGCGCGAGAGGTTGGTCGGCACCTCAATTGTCACCTTGACGTACAAATCGCCCTTGCCAAAGCTGTTGAGATGCTGGATGCCCTTGCCGCGCAGCCGGAACACCGTGCCCGGCTGGGTGCCCTCGGGCACGGTGTATTTCACCTTGCCGTCGAGCGTGGGCACGGTGATCTCCGCGCCGAACACCGCTTGGGAGTAGGTGATCGGGATTTCGCAGTGCAGGTCGAAGCCGCGCCGTTCGAAAATCGGATCCGGCCGCACCGATACCGTCACGTTCAGGTCGCCCGCCGGGCCCCCATTGTGGCCGGCGTCGCCCTGCCCGCGCAGCACGATGGTCTGCGCGTCGTCAATGCCTGCCGGGATGTTGATCTCGAGTTTTTTATTTTTATTTGTGCGCCCGGTCCCGCGGCAGGCGGTACACGGCTTTTCAATGGTCTTGCCCTTGCCGCCGCAGCGGTCGCAGGGCCGGGTTGTCGAAATCACGCCCAGAGGCGACCGCTGCTGTACCCGCACCTGGCCGGTGCCGCCGCAGTCCGGACAGGTCTTAGGCGCCGTGCCCTTGGCGGCGCCGGTGCCGCCGCAATCCGGGCAGCTTTCGCTCTTGTTGACCGTCACTTCCTTCTTCACGCCCTTTGCGGCTTCCACAAACGAAATCGTGACCGTCGCGTGGCGATCGCTACCGCGGCGCGGCGCGTTGGGGTTCGCACGGCGCGAACCTCCAAAACCGCCGCCGAAAAAGTTCTCGAAGATATCGCCGATATCGCCGAAGTCGAAGCCCGCGCCCGAGAAGCCGCCGCCATACGCGCCGCCGGCGCCGCCCGCGCCATAGGACGGATCCACCCCCGCATGGCCGAACTGGTCGTACCGCTGCCGCTTCTGGCTGTCGGAGAGCACCTCATAGGCTTCGTTTACCTCTTTGAAATTCTTTTCCGCCTCTTTATCGCCCGGATTGAGGTCCGGGTGGTATTTCTTCGCCATCTGCCTGTAGGCCTTTTTCAGCTCGTCTTCCGAGCAGCCCTTGGAGACGCCGAGCACTTCATAATAATCGCGTTTCTCAGCCAAGATCCATACCCACCTTTACCAAAGCTCCCGCCGGACCGTTTCCTCCCGGAAAACACCCTGTTTCAGCGGGGCCATACAAATCGCTTCCTTAAGTATATCCATTCCGGCGCCCTGCCGCAAGCGTTATTTCGCAGCCCGCGCGCATTTTTCGCGCACAGCTTCAAAATAAGGCTTTGGAGCCATGCACCAAAGCCTTATTCTTTTCGCTATGCGTAAGCAGCCGGATGGAATCCACGGCCTGTTTACTTGTTGTCGTCGTCCACTTCGGTGTAGTCTGCGTCGACCACGTTGTCGTCCTGCGGCGCGGCGCCAGCGCCCGCCTGCGCGCCCGGGTCGGCGGCGCCCTGCGTCTGTCCCTGCGCGCCGGCTGCCTGGTAGGCCTTGCTCGAAACGTCGTAAAGCTTTTTCTGCAGGTCCTCCTGCTTTGCCTTGATGTCGTCGAGGTTGTCGGTCTTCAGCGCTTCTTTCAGTGCATCCACCTTGCCCTGCAGCTCGCTCTTGTCGTCGGCGCTGATCTTGTCGCCCAGCTCGCCGATGGTCTTTTCGGTCTGGTAGACCATCTGGTCGGCGTTGTTGCGGGTGTCGATCGACTCGCGGCGCTTTTTGTCCTCCGCTGCATACGCCTCGGCCTCGCGGACCGCCTTGTCGATGTCGTCTTTATTCATATTGGTAGAGGATTCAATCGTGATGTGTTGTTCCTTGCCGGTGCCTTTGTCCTTGGCGGAGACATGCACAATGCCGTTTGCGTCGATGTCGAAGGTCACTTCGATCTGCGGCACGCCGCGCGGCGCCGAAGGAATGCCGTCGAGGTGGAAGCGGCCCAGCGTTTTGTTGTCCGCGGCCATTTCGCGCTCGCCCTGCAGCACATGAATTTCCACCGAGGTCTGGCCGTCTGCCGCCGTCGAGAACACCTGCGACTTCTTGGTCGGGATCGTGGTGTTGCGGTCGATGATGCGGGTCATAACGCCGCCGAGCGTCTCGAGGCCCAGCGAAAGCGGGGTGACGTCGAGCAGCAGCAGGCCCTTGACCTCGCCGCCGAGCACGCCGCCCTGAATCGCCGCGCCGGACGCAACGCACTCATCCGGGTTGATACCCTTGAACGGCTCCACGCCGGTATAGCTCTTGACGGCCTCCTGCACGGCCGGGATACGGGTGGAACCGCCGACCAGCAGAATTTTATTGAGCTCGCTGGCCTTGAGGCCCGAGTCGGACAACGCCTGGCGCACCGGGCCCATTGTGGCCTCCACGAGGTCGGCGGTCAATTCGTTGAACTTCGCGCGGGTCAGCGTCACATCGAGATGCTTCGGACCCGTCGCGTCCGCCGTGATAAACGGCAGGTTGACGTTCGCCTGGGTCATGCCGGAAAGTTCGATCTTGGCCTTCTCCGCGGCTTCTTTCAGGCGCTGCATCGCCATTTTGTCGGCTCTGAGGTCGATGCCGCTCTCGCGCTTGAACTCGCTTGCAAGATAGTCGATGACCCTGTCGTCGAAGTCGTCGCCGCCGAGGCGGTTGTTGCCGGCGGTTGCCAAAACCTCCTGCACGCCGTCGCCCATTTCGATGATCGAGACGTCGAAGGTGCCGCCGCCGAGGTCGTATACCATAACCTTCTGGTCGTGCTCTTTATCCACGCCGTAGGCAAGCGCCGCGGCGGTCGGCTCGTTGATAATGCGCTTGACGTCGAGTCCCGCGATTCTGCCCGCGTCCTTGGTGGCCTGCCTCTGCGCGTCGGTGAAGTAGGCCGGCACGGTGATAACCGCCTCGGTGACGGTTTCGCCCAGGTAGGCTTCCGCGTCCGCTTTGAGCTTTTGCAGGATCATTGCGGAGATCTCCTGCGGCGTGAACGCCTTGCCGTCGATGTTCACTTTATAGTCGGTGCCCATGTGGCGTTTGATCGAGCTCACGGTTCTGTCCGGATTGGTGATCGCCTGGCGCTTTGCAACCTGGCCGACCATCCTCTCGCCGGTTTTGGAAAACGCGACGACCGACGGCGTGGTTCTGGCGCCCTCGGCATTTGCAATGACGACGGCTTCGCCGCCCTCCATGACTGCCACGCAGGAATTTGTTGTACCCAAGTCAATACCGATGATTTTTCCCATGATGAATTCCTCCCAATAGTCTGAATTGTTCGTTTTTTATAGAAATCTATTGTCGGACGCGCCGGTGTTTTCTCTTTTTGCAAGCCGCGTCCTGTCCCCCGCTCCTTCAGCGGTTGTTCGCTGTGTGCGACCGGCGGCCACCGATTCCATCACGCGCGTGAATTGGCGAGCCAAAATCTCCGCCGTCCGGACGCATGCCGCCATGTATGCAGTGGTTCTCTAGTTTGCCACCGAAACCATCGCGTGGCGGATCACCTTATCGCCGATTTTATAGCCCTTTTGAAAGACTGCAACAATCTCGTTTTCCCCGCGCGCCTCATCCTCCGCGTGCATCACGGCGTTGTGCAGCGTTGGGTCGAACAGCTCGCCCACCGCGCCGACTTCCGTCACGCCCAGCTTTTCAAAGGCGTCCTGCATCAGGTGGAAGATCATCTCCACGCCTTTTTTAAACTCCGCGTCGGCGCATTCGTTTTCCAAGGCCCGTTCAAAGTTGTCGTATACCGGCAGAAACCGTTCGACCGTATCGGCCTTGGCGTCGCTGTACAGCGCTTCCTTTTCGCGCGCCGTCCGCTTGCGGAAGTTGTCAAACTCGGC
>CATNEU010000063.1 GCA_950097605.1 uncultured Oscillospiraceae bacterium
GTTCCTGCTTGCAACAGTGGTCTGCTTTATAGATCAGACGTATCGGTTGGCGGAGACGCCTGGCCGGAATCCGGCTGGTCCTCACGCGGCGGCTGCACCGGTGTGGCAGGCGGCGCTTTGGGTGCTTCCTGGCCGGTTGGAGCCGGTGTGGGAGCAGGTCCTGCGTTCATCTGCTGGGCAGAGGGGGCCTGCATGCCGGGGGCAGACGGTCCCGGCTTATCAAGCCGGATACCATTCGGCTGTGACGGCTGCTGCGGCGGATAGCCGGGGTGCTGCACACCGGGCTGCTGCGGCGGATAGCCGGGGCGTTGCATACCGGGCTGCTGCGGCGGATAGCCAGGGTGCTGCATACCGGGCTGCTGCGGTGGATAGCCAGGGTGCTGCATACCGGGCTGCTGCGGCGGGTAGCCTGGCGGTTGCATGCCAGGCTGCTGCGCCTGCTGCTTTATATATTCCGGGTGGATATATGCGGGATTATAATAGCCGTTCGGGTCCACTGGGGAGTATGGGATGGGAGCCGCCATGGATTTGTTCCGCAGGCAGAACAGGATAATCTGCAGTGCAGGCGATACCAGGATCGAAAGCACAAGGTACATCTCCGCGTTTTCAGGCGCATACGCCTTATAAATCGGATAGAGCGCGATATAGGTGAAAACAGCGGTGACGATTGCAAGCGGTACGATGAACAGCAGCAGGATGGGCAGGAGCGTCATCGGCAACATGGAGGCGTTGTAGTGATAGTTATAGCCATCGTAGTAGTTGTAGCTATAGGAGTACATGCTTGCGTCTGCACTGGCAATGATGGCAATTAACAAGACCGCCAATAGAAGCACGAAAGCCGCCAGGCCAATGTGCAGGCCAAGCAGCAGCTTGCGGTTGTTGGTCCTTTTCCCTTTGGTGCGGAGGTTGGCTTCGTCGGACAGATGTCCGAGCACATAGCTGTTGGCCACCGGGATAAAGGCAAGCCAGGGTTTGTCGTATCCGGTGTTTTTGCTGAGGGAATACAGCCCAAAGGCCTGCAGGATAAAGACCGCCAGCCCGATTACGAGCACAATGCCCCAGATCACCGCGAAAAACGAAAGTGCAAAGTAGTATTCAGGATCCATAATCTTCACTCCTTGTGTGGATGGTAAGTATGGTTAGACCGTTATGTCCATGGGTTTGCTCTTGCGCAGCAAAAATATGCAAACGGCGAGCGCGCAGGGAATCAACACCGAAAGAATTGCAAATGCAACGGGGTATTTGCCCATATACTGGGTGAATACCAGATAGGCGCAGTAGATGCGCAGCACCACCGATACAATGCCCGCAATCGCAGTGACCGGCAGCATCATCATCAGATCGGCGCCCGCCGCCGAGCCTGCCGAAACCATATAGCCGATCAGCAGGACGGCCATGAGGATCAGGCCATAGTGGGTACGTTTGTGCTTGGTGTTGAAGTTGATATCATCCCCGATTTTACCAAAGGTATAGTATTGAATCACCGGGACAAACGAGATCCATGCATTTTTAAATTTCCGGCTGCGCGCCATTGTATAGAGGCCAAAGCTCAGCAGCAGATAGTCTATGACCATCAGCGTAATATTGGCCCAGTTCGGCAGGTTATCGTACCAAAGCATAGGGAGGCTCCTTTCATCTTTCCAGGTATTTTTTATAACGGCGCCGGCAAATCGAAGATTAGCACGTGCGAAAGGCACGAAGCAGCGCAAAAAGCGCTGCTCGGCGCTTGTTTCAAAAGAATAGCCCAAAGGCGTTGCCTTTGGCGGCGCTCTGCGCGGGCTGTACGTTGTACAGCAATTCTAGCTTATTGTAACATATATGAGAACCCTGTTCAATAAAAGTACTTGTGATTCCATATGGTTTTTTATTGGTTATGGAGAAAAAGCTGCAAAACCGATGGTCTGCCTGCGCTTGTGGTAGAATGGGGAGGGCGTTTGAGATCTGCAAGTCATGATGCGAAAGAGAAATCGAAGAGAACGGGCGGATCTGCAAGGCAGGTTTGTGCAGATTAAACCGAAGCAAGGCAAGATTTTTGTCATACTCCATCAAAAAATCAGAATTGCATACGGATAACTGTTGAGATTATCCAGTGTGAAAAATCTGTATTTGTGGTAAAATAGCAAGTATCAACCGGCGGGTGCAGCCGTCTTTTCCGGCGCTGCACCCGGTTTTGGAATTTATCGCTTCCCCAGATGAAAGGGTGTCGTTGATGACGGAAAACTATGATGTGCTGATCGTTGGCAGCGGGGCGGCGGGGCTATACTGCGCGCTGCATCTGGATCCCGGACTGAAGGTCTTGCAAATCTGCAAAAAGGAACTCAAACTCAGCAACTCCTCACTTGCACAGGGCGGCATTGCGGCTGTGGTCGATACCGCACACGATTCGATCCAGTCGCATTTTCAGGATACGATGATCGCGGGCGGGTTTAAAAACAACCCGGATTCGCTGGGCCTGCTTGTGAAACAGGGGCCGGAGGACGTGCGCAGGCTGATGGAATATGGCGTGGACTTCGACCGCCGGGAGGACGGATCACTGCACTTGACGCTTGAGGGCGGGCATTCCCGTCCGCGCATCCTGCACCACAAGGACGCGACGGGCCGGGAGATTGTCAACCGGCTGACCGAGGCGGTGCGGAAGCTGCCGGGCGTGGAGGTAGCCGAGCACGCCATGCTGACCAAAATGGAAAAGACGCCGGGCGGCTTCTGTGCCGATGTGCTGCAAAACGGGCGGCACCGCCGGGTAACGGCAAACTTCTGTGTGCTCGCGACCGGGGGTATCGGCCGGATTTATGAGTATACCACCAATTCCGCCATTGCAACAGGAGACGGCATCACGCTTGCGAGCGAGCTGGGCGCGGCGATGAAAAATATAAGCTACATACAGTTTCACCCAACGGCGTTTGCGGCCGACGAAGGGCGCGAGCGTTTTTTGATTTCCGAAGCGGTGCGCGGCGAAGGCGCCATCCTGCTCAATTGCAACCACGAGCGGTATATGCAGCGGTATGACGAGCGTGGAGACCTTGCTCCGCGCGATGTGGTTTCCCAATCCACCATCCGCGAATCGGTCCGGACGGGCAGCAACCGCTTTTATCTGGATATCTCCCACAAGCCCGCGGCGTTCATCAAGCAGCGCTTCCCTATGATTTACCAAGGGCTGCTGGCCGAAGGATATGATTTGACAAAGGATAAAATTCCGGTGTTCCCCTGCCAGCACTACCTGATGGGCGGCATCGACGTGGATTTGGACGCCCGGACAAGCGTGGACGGTCTATATGCCGCCGGAGAGTGCTCGCACACGGGCGTGCACGGCCAGAACCGCTTGGCAAGCAATTCTCTGCTTGAGGCCGTTGTGTTTTCCAGGCGCGCCGCGGAGGACATCAACCGGCGGGCAAAACAGGGCCTGCGGCCCGCCGAAGCGTGCGCGCTGCCGGTGCGCACCGAAGGCGAAGAACTGCCCGCCGGGCTGCGCACCCAGCTCCGCTGCATTATGCAGCATGCCTATTTTGTGATTCCGAATATGGACGCGATTGGGGAGGGACTCCGCCGCGCGCGGGAGATCCGGGATTTGATTGAAAACGGTTCGTTTCAATGCACGCCGGACTATATCGAGGCCAAAAGCCTTGCGACGATTGCGTGCTTAATACTAGAAGAGGTGGTTAACAGATGACATTGCCAGCATTTTATGTGGATGACTTGATCAAAGCGGCGATCCGCGAGGATATCCATTACATAGATGTGACAACCGACCTGCTGATTGATGAAAACGCCGAAACCACAGCGCGCTTTGTTTCTAAAGACGAAGGGGTCCTTGCGGGCATCGAGGTCGCCATGCGCGTTTTTACGCTGTTGGACCCCGCCGTGCATTTCCGCCTGTATAAAAAAGACGGGGACGCTGTTGCAAAGGGAGACCTCGTTGCGGAAATAGAAGGCAAAACCCGCGTGCTTTTAAAAGGAGAACGCACGGCGCTGAACCTGCTGCAGCACATGTCCGGCATTGCAACGGCGACGGCCCGATGCGTCAAGCTCGTGGAAGGCACCGGCGCTTCCATCGTGGATACCCGCAAGACCCTTCCGGGCCTGCGCGCGTTGCAGAAATACGCGGTGACGGCCGGCGGCGGCCGCAACCACCGTTTCAACCTTTCGGACGCCGCGATGCTCAAGGACAACCACATAGACGCCTATGGCTCGATCACTGCGGCGGTCGCGGCGCTGCGTGAAAAAGTGGGGCATATGGTGAATATAGAGGTGGAGGTTCGCAATTTTGAAGAGCTGCGCGAAGCGATCGAAGCGGGCGCGCATGTGATCATGCTCGACAATATGGACATCCCGGCCATGGCTGAGGCGGTGCGCATCACGGCGGGGCGCGCCAAGCTCGAGGCCAGCGGCAACATCACCCAGGAAAACATCGCAGCAGTGGCGAAAACCGGCGTGGACATCATCTCTCTCGGCGCGCTGACCCACTCGGTCCGCTGTTTTGATATTTCCATGCGCATTGAGTAGATGAGGCACTTTGAAAAGGGGTTATAAAGGGGAAATTCCCTTTATAACCCCTTTTCTTTTTGGTTTTGTTCTCCTTAACCGATAGATTCATCTAATATTTAGTTTGTCGTTCGGGCCGCGACGGGGGATATTTTTGTAGTTCTTTTTATAGTTTTTTGATACATCTATTTTTCGTTTGTCGCTCAGGCCGCGACGGGCACTTCCTTTTGGCGCAGCCCAAAAGGAAGCAAAAACGTTTTTCTTTCTCTTTTAACCCACTGATGCATCTATTTTTTAGTTTGTCGCTCGGGCCGCGACAGGCCCATCCTTTTTGACAGACAAAAAGGATGCAAAAATCTGGTTAAGGGGGCGAACGGCTCCGCTCCATTTGACTGTACGCCGTACACGGCACAGCAAAGGGCAGCAGCACGGTGGTCGCGGGTAGTGCGGAGCAGGGTCGCGGGCCTGCCCCCTTCACAATTCCCGTTCCAGGAGGCAAGCTAAACAGATAGAAAAAGGCTGGCAATAAGAATCCAATGTACAAAAGTGGATTCTTACCGCCAGCCTTTTTCTGTTCGCTTAACTCGGGTACGGTTGGGGATTGTTAAGGGGCGCGTCTTCCGACCCATCGCTGCACTTTCTGCGACCACCGCGCCGTCGCCCTTTGCTGATCTGAAAACGGCGCAGAATCAAATGGAGGAAGGTAGCGGCACCCCTTAACTGAGTTTTTGCATCCTTTTTTCTTCACGAAAAAGGATGGGCCGGTCGCGGCCTGAGCGACAAACTAAAAATTAGATGTATCAAAAAGCTATAAGAAAGACCAATAAAAAATATCCCCCGTCGCGGCCCGAGAGACGAACGAAAAAATAGATGGATTAAAAGGTTAGGAAAAGGAAAAAGCTTTTACGGCCTTTTTCTGTACAAAAAGTCCGTCCCCCTTCCGTTATTCAGAAGGGCCGCCATGTGTTGCATCGGAGTCCGCCGGCGTCTCCGGCTCGTCAGCCGGGGGTGGCGGCGTGTCGTCCTGGGGCGGCGCAGAGTCTTTGCCGCGCTTGGTGAGGTTTGCAATCACGATGACGGCGGCAATTACCAGCACGATGCCGCCCATAATCAGCAGATACAGCGTTAGGGGATTCATCTGCTGCGGCTCATCCACGTCGCCGGTGCTCTCACTGCCGGCGCTGCTCACGGGGAGTAAGTTGTTGTCGCGCAGCAGCAGGTTTTTCATGTCGTTTTCCTGGATCACCGGGCCGCTGCCGTCCTTTGCAACCGTGTAGTAAACCTGGGCGCCGTCGGCGTCGGTGCCGGATAGATATAGCTGGTTGTTATAGGTGTAGAGCGAAGCGGGCGTCTGGTTCAAATCGCGGATCTTCTTTGCGGTCTGGTCGATGCCCTCGTTGTCGTATTCGATTCCTGCGAATTTGGCCTGTCCCAGATCCTCGGCGATTCCGGCGCGCGTATAGAAGCTGTCGCCGTCGTTGATCGTGAAGACCCACTGCACAAAGTGCTGCGATTCATCCAGGTTGTTGTTCTTTTTAAAGGTCTCCAAATCGAATGCATACAGCGCCGTGCGCTCGGCGATTCGAAGCTCGTTTTTCGGCGCGGGCAACAGTTCCTGCTGCTGTAGCTGGGAGAGACCCTCGCCAAGCGCCTGCAGCACCGCTTCGGGAGCGTCGCCGGTTATTTTAAGTCCGTCCTGCCCTTCGCTCTGCGAACTGCCTGTTTCGGTCGGCGCTTCCGCAGCCCGCGCCCCAAGCCCCATAAATACCGGCAGTGCCAGCGAGACGACCAGCAACACGGCGGCAAGCGCCAGGGCCAGAACCCGCTTGATGGATTGTTTCATTTGTTTCCATCCTCCTTATCTCTATATACGGACCGTGGGATACGGCTTTATACATTGAAACGGAACAGAATGATATCCCCATCCTGCACCACATACTCCTTGCCTTCGAGGCGCACCAGGCCTTTTTCCTTGGCGGCGGCCATACTGCCGCAGGCCATCAGGTCGTCGAATGAAATGACCTCGGCGCGGATAAAGCCACGCTCAAAATCCGAATGGATTTTACCGGCAGCCTGGGGGGCTTTTGTCCCCTTTTGAATCGTCCAGGCACGAACCTCGGGTTCGCCCGCGGTCAGATAGGAGATCAGCCCAAGCAGCGCATACCCCTCTTTGATCAGCCGGTCGAGGCCGGATTCCGCCAGTCCAAGCTCCGCCAGGAACATCGACTTGTCCTCTTTGTCCATATCCGAGATTTCCTCTTCCATTTTGGCGCAGATCGGCAGCACGGCGGAGCCTTCCTCCGCCGCGAAGCGGCAAACGGCCCTATAGTTTTCGTTGGATTCGATGCCGCCGGCAAAGTCGTCCTCGCAGAGGTTCGCGGCATAGATCACGGGTTTATTGGAGAGCAGCGGGAGGGTTTGCAGGATCGCGCGCTCCTCCTCGTCGCAATCTACGCCGCGCGCCGATTTACCGGCCTCGAGGTGCTCCTTCAGCCGCTCGAGAAACGCCACCTCGCCCGCGAGCTTTTTATCCGCTTTTGCCATTTTGCGGGCTTTGTCCAGCCTGCGGTCAAGGATGTCGATATCCGAGAAAATCAGCTCGAGATTGATTGTTTCGATGTCCCGCAGCGGGTTGATCTCGCCATCCACGTGGATGATTTCGCTGTCCTCAAAGCAGCGCACCACATGCACGATTGCGTCTACCTCGCGGATGTCCGCAAGAAACTTGTTGCCGAGCCCCTCGCCCTTGGAGGCGCCCTTGACGAGACCGGCGATGTCCACAAATTCGAGCACGGCCGGTGTGTATTTCTGCGGGTGGTACATTTCCTCCAGGCGGTCCAGGCGTTCATCCGGCACCGAGACCACGCCCACGTTGGGCTCGATGGTGCAGAACGGATAGTTGGCGGACTGGGCGCCCGCATTGGTTATGGCATTAAAAAGGGTGCTCTTTCCCACGTTGGGAAGGCCCACCATACCGAGTTTCATATGCAATTACGTCCTTTCTCTGTGCGGGTTTTGTGCGGTGGAAATCTTGAATAAACGCCTGTACACCGGCTGCGGCAGACTTCTGCCCGCAGCGAGGGGCGCTCCTTTTCAGTCCGTCTGCGAATCGCGGCGGCATCGAAAAGTTTTCTTTTCTATTATACATACAAATGGAAGCCGCGACAATAGGTTTGCGTACATTCGCGCACCGGACAGAAAATAACTTTACACTGCGGCTATAATCGATGCAAAAAGATTTATAAAATGTTAACGAATGGGCATCGTTTTATTATATAATGAAAGTACGCTATTCTTGTGAATGAAACGCAGCGCGGCCCTGTATCCGCATTTCCAGGTAAACGCAGACAAACGGCCTGCGCGTTTTATACAGATTGACAACGACGGAGGAATGTAATATGTCTTTGGGGAAAATATTGGTAGTGGATGACGATAAGAATATATGC
>CATNEU010000064.1 GCA_950097605.1 uncultured Oscillospiraceae bacterium
TGTTCGTCGCTTTCCTCCTCGTCGCGCAGATCGTATACCTTTTTCCAGCCCTGCTGCACCACGGCGCGCCCGGTCGCATAAAACCGCTCGCGGCCGCAGGACAGGTCGGCGCGCAGCGATTTGTATTCATAATTTGGATAGAAGCAGGTTAAAAACCGCCGGACCACCAGCATATAAATGCGTTTTTCGGCCACCGAGAACTTCAGCATATCCACATCCTGTTCGGTCGGGATAATCGCGTGGTGGTCGCTTACCTTGGCGTTGTTCACGCAGGCCTTGGCAATCGGGCGGCGTCCCTTGAGAATCTCGCCGGCAATCGGCGCAAACTCCCCCTTGGAAACCGCGCGCAGCCGTTCGTGCAGCGTGGGCACGATGTCGTCGGTCAGATAGCGCGAATCGGTGCGCGGATAGGTCAGCGCTTTATAGGTTTCATAGAGCCGCTGCATCACCGCAAGCGTCTCTTTGGGGGACATCTGGTACTGCTTGTTGGCGTCGCGCTGCAGCTCGGTCAGGTCATAGAGCATCGGCGGCGGCGTGGTTTTGGGCGTCACCTTGACCTTTTCCACCGTGAAGGTCTTGCCCTCCAGCCCGCCGGCGAGCTGTTCGGCGCGCTGTTTATCGAAGATCGCCGTCTGGTTTTTCAGGTCCTGCCAGGTGCAGAAAAATTGCCCGAGGTCGGCGCGCACCATATAGTAGTCCTTGGGTATGAACTTTTTGATCTCCTCCTCCCGCCGGACGATCAGCGCAAGCGTCGGCGTCTGCACGCGCCCCGCGGAGAGCTGCGCATTGTGCTTGCAGGTCAGCGCGCGCGTGACGTTGAGGCCGACCAGCCAGTCCGCCTCTGCCCTGGATTGCGCCGAACGGTACAACCCCAGATAGTCCCTTCCATCCTTGAGCGAAGCAAAGCCCTGCCGGATGGCTTTATCCGTCTGGGAGGAGATCCACAGCCGCTTGACCGGCCCCCTGTACCCCGCCTTTTCGAGTATCCAACGCGCAACCAGCTCGCCCTCGCGCCCCGCGTCGGTCGCGATGACGAGTCCGCCCACGTCCTGCCGGTGCAGCAGCTTTTTCACCGTGCTGTATTGCTTGGAAGTCTCGGGAATCACCTTCAGCGCCATCTTCTGCGGCAGCATCGGCAGGGTTTCCATGCTCCAGGTCTTATACTGGCTGCCGTAATACTCCGGGTCCTCGAGCTCCACCAGGTGCCCCAGCGCCCAGGTGACGATATAGCGGTCGGACTCTAAAAAGCCGTTCCCGCTCCTTTTGCAGCCGAGCACCCGCGCAATTTCCTTTCCAACCGAAGGCTTTTCAGCCAAAACCAGCGTCTTTGCCATATGTATACCCCTTCCTATCTTACAAGCCGCGCTCCGTTATCGCGGAAGCCGTCTTTTCCCTATGAGGATGCCGAACAAAACCAGCGCGCCGACAGCCGCGCCGGCGGAACCGGCAACGATGTCGGTCATGGTATCGTACAAGCTCCCGAGCTGCGTGTGCAGCCCGAGCAGGCTATCCACCGAAAACTCATAAATTTCCCAAACCGCGGCGCCCGCCACCGAAAACAGCGTGCTGAACACAACCGGCAGCGCATAGGCGGGATAGCCGTTTCCCTGTCTCCGGGTCAGCAACTGGTAGACATAGAAACCAACCAGCACCAGCAGCACGCCGCTGGAGCCGTGCATCGCGAGGTCGTACCAGCGGTAGCGGTCGTAAAAGTTCAGCATCATGCCGAAATACTGCGTGAAACAGGCAAATCCCAGCACGGGTATCCAGACGATTCCCGGCATCCGCACCGTGAGCAGCGCGATCCCCGCAAGCGACGCGGACGCCACAATACAGTTAAACAGCAGGATATCCCCGCCGGTCAGATAGTCCGCCAGATAGGTCCCCGTGCAGAGCAGCACCGCGGCCGCGGCGGTCCAGACGTGCGCCGCAAGACGGCTGCGTTTCCTTTTCAATACAATTCCCCCATCGGTTGATTTGACTGTGCGCACAGGCCAATCGCTCCGCCACAGCCGCATTTTTTCGTTTAAAATCCGGACGGCTGACCGTCTCAAAAGCTGCAATACACCGTGCGGTTGCCGTGCTCTTCCACCAGCCCGACGACGTCCGAAAACGCCATGAAAATCGTGGCTGTGTTGTCGAGCGGGTGAATGCCCACCGTCCGCCCCCGCAGGGTTTCGTCAAACACTGCCACGACCCGCTTCTCTCCGTCATTCAAAACGCCCAAAGGGGAAACCTGCCCCCTGTGCAGCCCCAAATACCGGAGCAAATCCTCTTCACTTGCAAAGCTCAGCTTGCCGCTGCCCAGTTTTTTGTCCAGCTCTTTGAGGTTGGCGCTTTTGTGCCCCGGAATCGAAACCAGATAGTAGTGTTTCTTTTTTTGGTCCCGCAAAAACAAATTTTTCAGGATGTTCTCCTGACCCGGAATGTCCAGCGCCTGCAACTGCTCGATTGTATGCACGGCGGCATGCGCAAACGCCTGGTACGGGATGTTTCTGCTTGTCAGCAGCGCATAGAGCTCCTGTTTGCCCATCATACAGGGTTCCTCCTTTTTTTGTCTTCTCTCCGCCTGTAAACGCATCTATCTTCCGATCTGCCGCATGGGGTACAATGGATGGGTCGAAAACCCGCCTTGTGCCAAACATGAAAACGGATTGCGCAATCAGGCGCCGCCCGGCGCTTGTTTATAGCGCGTCACATCGTAACAGCACATCAGGCACCCCGCATTGCCGTTGGTCCAGGTCATCCTGGAAGCCGTCGCGCTGGTCCAGACATGAAAGTGGTCGTTGTACATTTCGAGCGTATAGGTATCGCATTCCTGCGACAGCATCCGCATCGGACAGGGGTCGCAGGGGGCGTCCTTCCGCCAGAACACCTTGTAGCAAAGGTTCCCGGGCTTGGCGTCGGGCGCCAGCGCCCGTGTTTTTTGATTGATAAATTGCAGCGCATAGGTTTCGGGATCAACCACATAAATCCAGGCGTCCTGTGTGTCCAGCATCGCGCGGGTCATCTCATAGGACTTTTCCAACCGGTCCTGGGTGCGCATCTTGACCAAAAACGTACTGAGGATCTTAGAGACAAACGTGAGCACCTCGATTTCGCCTTTTGTCCAAACCCGGCTTCCGCTGCACTCGTCGAAGCCCACAAAGCCCTCAAACCGCCCGTCGTTCAATATTGCGCACTGCAGCAGGGAATGTATGCCCTGGGGCCGCAGGATATCCTGCAGCTTCGGATGCAGCGTTTGGATATTTTCACAGTAGAAAATCCCGTCCTCTCCAAAGTTGGAGGTGTAGTCCTCCAAATCGTCCCGGTAAGACAGATGCTGCAAGCTGTGCTTCTCGGACGTGACGCCCTCGTTGCACCATTCAAACGTGTTGTTGCAGTGCAGTCTATCCTCCGTGCTCTCAAACACATAGGCGCGCGAAACGTTGAAATACCGCCCGACAATATCGAGAATCATATGCACCGCCGTGGAGATATCCCTGGACTCATAGAGGATTTGGAAGATGTATTCAGACACATTGTCTCGAAACGGCCGCTGTTCTTTCTGCTCCCTCTCGGCGTGGCCCGCGCGCAGCGGTTTCCGGGTGTCTTCTATGCCCGCGTCATAGAACTGATAACAGTCCTTCCCTCGGTTTTTTGCGCAGTACAGCGCGATGTCAGCCTTTTGAAACAGCTCCAGGTAGTGCGCGCCGTCCTGCGGATAGACAGCGACCCCAATGCTGCCCGAAATCTTATAGTCCATATTGTGTCCGGTAAACGAACGCCGGAACAGCGCCGTCAATTCTCCGGCCTTTTGCTGCAGAACGCTGTCATCCGCAATATCCCTGAGGAAGACCACAAACTCGTCGCCGCCGATGCGGCCCACCACGTCTGTCGCGCGGAATACGCCAAGCACCTTGGCCGCAATCTCGCTGAGCACCGCGTCGCCAAACAGGTGGCCCAGGCTGTCGTTGACATCCTTGAAGTTATCAATATCAATCACAAACAGCGCGTGCTTTGCATGCGCGTCCGCGCTTTTCAGAACGCTGTCGATCAGCATTTGCGCCGTCGTTTTGTTATAGAGCCCGGTCAACGGGTCCCGCTGGGCGCGGCTGCGCAGTTGTTCGGTTTCCCTGACCTGCCTGTCGATATCCGAAAGCTTGCCCACCACTTTAAACGCCCGCCCCTGCGCATCCTGGATTGTAGAGGCGCGCAGGGAACACCAGATATATGCGCCTGTCAGGGTGCGGATGCGCAGGCGGGCCTTCGCACAGGTTTGGCCCTGCTTCAGTGCATTAAAAAAGTCCTGGAACAGCGGGGCATCCCCGGGATACACAATCTCCTGGCGCACCATCTCGGTCAGAAAATCCTGGCTCACAGGCTCATAGCCAAACTTCTTCTTCCAGTTCGGGGAGTGATACACCGTACCGTCGAAATTGTATTCAAAAATGGCGCTGTCGGATTGTTCGGTCACAATCCGGTAGCGTTCCTCGCTGATCCGCAGGCGGGTGTTGTCGGCAACCACTCTGTCCATGAGCTGGTTGAACGCCTCGCCGATCTCTCCGAACTCGTTGTTTTTCTGATAGGCAACCCGCAGGGTATAATCCCCTTGCTGCATCTTATGGATTGAGCCGATCAAGCCGTGCAGCGGCTTGGAAAAGTAAAAATGGGTCGCAAACAGGCAAACAGCGCTGGTCACACCGACAATCAACAGCATAAACGCCAAAATGGCATACATCGTCTGGTTGGTAGCCGCGGAAAACTCGGAGCGCTCCACAACGCTCAGCACCATCCAGCCGGTATCCTCTATAAACGAGTAATAGGCTAGCTTTTCCATCCCCTGCAGCGTATAAGACAGAAGCCCCTCGGGCTGCTCGGCGAAGTTCAGGCTGGAAAGCTGGCTCGAAAGCGTATTTTCATAGGGAAGCGCAAATACATTCAAATCTTTATAGCGGCCGGCCGTTGCCGCAACATACCCCTTGCTGTCGGTTACGAGGATCGTACCGGTTTTAAAAAAATTTGTGTCCTCCACCAGCCGTTCAAAATACCACATATTCATCAGCGACACCAGCCGCCCGGCATACACGCCGTCAACGAATATCGGATAAGCCATCACAAAATACTGCGCCCCATCTTGTTGTTCCGGCTGCACGATATCCGTGATATACGTTTGCGTATCGGCGCAAAGCCGCAGGCCGTTCTCCACTGTCTGGGAAATCTCGGTTCCAATTTGCTCGGGCCGGCTTGCGGCGAGCACCTTCCCATCCAGACCGGTCAATACAACGGAAAACAAAAACGCCTGCCCGTCGGCGAGAGAAGCAAGCATCGCGTTGACTTCCTGCCTCGCCTGCTCGGTCTGTTTGCCCGCTGTTCCCGCACCGGCGTCCCGCAGCACACAGTGTACGCTCGGCAGGATCGAGATGGTCTGCAGATTGGTGTTGCGCTGTTTGAAAAAGCTTTGGAGGTTTTTGGCCTGCACATGGGCGGCCGTCTCCACGTTTTGCTCCAGCATTTTCCTGGATGATTCCGTGTAGCGGGCGGTACAAATGGCCGTTGCGCACACCATTGGAACAATGGCGAACAAAAGCAATATAACCGAAAACAATCTCTTTAGTTTCAAGGTATCCAACTCCCCCGGCCTTTCTATAAAAGGCATTTGGCTCCCCGCGCTTGCATATGGCCATTGCTATAGTACCATTTTTCATGCAAAACCTCAACCATAACCGGCTGTGCCCGGATGCTGTGCAATTCCGGCAAACGGCTCGGGAACATTTTCGGCCTTCCGTATGCCAAAAGGCGCCCGGCTGTGGTATAATTAGCCCCAGCGGCCCGTATACAGTTCCGCTGATGTGGCAAAGCGGCATGCAATGGGATACTATGGAATGCATGCTGTTTCCACATGCATTCCCGTTTAAAACGAAAGGAGCTTATTAAATGGCATTGCGAGAAATCCGCACCTATCCAGACGAGGTGCTGCGCAAAAAATGCCGGCCGGTTGCCCAGATCGACGACCGTGTTCTGCAATTGCTTGCGGATATGACCGATACGCTGCACGACTGTCCCAACGGCGCGGCAATCGCGGCGCCGCAGGTCGGCGTACTGCGCCGTGTAGTGGTCATCGACATGGGACAGGGACTCATCCAGCTGGTTAACCCCGAAATCATCCGCGCCGAAGGGGAACAGGAGGTCTATGAGGGCTGTTTGAGCTTTCCCGGGCAATACGGCAAGCTGATCCGTCCAGCCGAGGTCGAGGTGCGGGCGCTCAATGAAAAGGGCGAGGAATTCACCCTAACCGGTACCGGCGACCTCGCCAAGTGTCTCTGTCATGAGCTGGACCATCTCGACGGGGTTTTGTTCATCGACAAGGCCGAAGAGATCGAACGCCTGTGAGCGCCGGTATCCGCATCTTATAAACCGGCCCCGGAAAGCATCCCTGTATCGCTTTCCGGGGCCGTCGCGGGGTCGCCGGAACCTATACCCGCAGCGTACCCAGCACCCGTCCGATGCTGTCCCGCAGCAGCAGGCCGGCGCGGCGGTCGAGCGGCGTTGCCGACCGGTTGATCAGCACCAGATGCTTTCCCTGATAATAGTCGGCCAGCCCCGCTGCCGGGTATACCGCCAGCGAAGTCCCGCCGACGATCAGAAGATCCGCCTGCTGGATCGCCTCGACGGCGCCCTGCAGCACGCGCGCGTCGAGCGGCTCCTCATACAGCACCACATCGGGCTTGATCCTGCCGCCGCACGCGCAGAGCGGTATGCCCGCGCTCTTTTGCACAAACGACGCATCATATACCCGGCCGCAGGACGCGCAGCGGTTGCGATGCACGCTGCCATGCAGTTCAAACACCCGTTTGCTGCCCGCCTGCTGGTGCAGCCCGTCGATATTCTGGGTGACAACCGCCAGCAATCTGCCCGCCTGCTCCAGCTCCGCCAGCTTGTAGTGCGCCGCGTTGGGCTTTGCATCCAGGCAGAGCATCTTATCCCGGTAAAACCGGAAAAACTCGTCCGGATGCCGCAAATAGAAGGTGTGGCTCAATATGGTCTCGGGCGGAACGTCGTACTGCTGGCGATACAGCCCGTCCACGCTGCGGAAATCCGGGATGCCGCTTTCTGTGGACACGCCGGCCCCGCCGAAAAATACAATCCTCCGGCTCTGGTCGATCAGTTGCTGCAAACTTTCCAAATCCGTCACTTGGAATCCTCCTCTGCCGGCGGCCCTTGTAGGGATATGCAAGAGCGGGCCGCGCTTGGTTTCTGCTGTCAGTATAGCATGTCCGCCATCCAACCGCAACGCCCGCCAAAGCGCAGATATGACACGCCGCCGTCCGTTTATTCGTGGTATACTGGTTCATAGAATACCCTGCCCGGTTGCGCAAGGCCTTTGAAAGCGCCACTTTGCCTGATGCGGTTTTTCAATTCGCATCTATCTGCCGTGCCCGCGCCGCAAAACAATCCCCTTGATAAAGGAGGCTGCCGCATGCAAACCGTTCCCGCAAAAACCATCGTCACACGCTGCAAATCGACCGGCTGGTTTGGATACGCCTACAATATGAACATCTATCGCGGGTGCTGCCACGGCTGCATCTACTGCGACAGCCGCAGCGACTGCTACCGGATTGACGACTTCGACACCGTGCGCGCCAAAGAAAACGCGCTTGCCGTCATAAGGGACGACCTGCGCCGCAAGGTGCGCACCGGCGTGGTGGGTACCGGCGCGATGAGTGACCCCTACAATCCGTTCGAGGCCGGCGAGCTGCTGACGCGGCACGCGCTGGAGCTGTTAAACGCCTTTGGCTTCGGTGTTGGAATCGCCACCAAGAGTGATTTGATCCTGCGGGACATTGATATTCTGCAGGAAATCCGCACCCAGTCCCCTGTAATTGCCAAGCTGACCGTGACC
>CATNEU010000065.1 GCA_950097605.1 uncultured Oscillospiraceae bacterium
GGCGACGTGGTGATCCTGCTCGGCGGCCGCACCGGCCGCGACGGCTGCGGCGGCGCAACCGGCTCGTCCAAATCCCACACGTTGGAGTCCCTCGAGAGCTGCGGCGCCGAGGTGCAGAAGGGCAACCCGCCCGAGGAACGCAAAATCCAGCGCCTGTTCCGCAATCCGGAGGTCACCCGCATGATTCGCCGCTGCAACGACTTCGGCGCGGGCGGCGTCTCGGTCGCCATCGGCGAGCTTGCCGACGGCCTTGTGATTGATCTCGATAAGGTCCCGAAAAAATACGACGGGCTCGACGGCACCGAACTCGCCATCAGCGAATCGCAGGAACGTATGGCCGTCGTCGTGCGGGAAGCGGACGCCGCGCGGTTTATCGACGAAGCGCACCGGGAAAACCTCGAAGCCACGCAGGTCGCCGTCGTCACCGATCAAAACCGGCTGCAAATGAACTGGAACGGCAAGCAGATCGTGGACCTCGACCGCGCGTTTTTAGGCTCCAACGGCGCCTCCAGGCACACCGCCATCGAGGTGGAGACCCCCCTGGTCCGGACGCCCGTAAAGGGCGGCGGCGCGGAAAACCGCCGTGAACGCTGGAAGGCCATGATCGGCGACCTCAACGTGTGTTCCCAGAAGGGGCTGGTCGAGCGGTTTGACTCGACCATCGGCGCGAACACCGTGCTGATGCCGTTCGGCGGCAAATTCCAGCTCACCCCCACGCAGGCAATGGTGGCCAAAATCCCGCTCGAGCGGGGCGAAACCAAAACAGCGTCGGTACTGTCCTATGGCTATGACCCGTTCATTTCGGAGCAGAGCCCCTATCACGGCGCGATGCTCGCGGTGGTGGAATCGGTTGCGCGCGTCGTTGCGGCGGGCGGCAGCACGGACCGCTGCTGGCTGACCTTCCAGGAATACTTTGAGCGCACCAAAAACGACCCCAAACGCTGGGGGCAGCCGTTCGCCGCGCTGCTCGGCGCGCTGCAGGCGCAGCTCTCGCTGGGCATTGGCTCAATCGGCGGCAAGGACTCCATGAGCGGCACCTTTGAGGACATCGACGTACCGCCTACGCTGGTCTCGTTCGCCGTGTCCACGGCCAATACCGACCGCGTAGTTTCCCCCGAGTTCAAGGCCTCCGGAAACAAGGTGGTCTATCTCGCGCCGCAGTATGATGACAACGGCCTGCCGGTTTTTGAAAGCGTCAAAGAGGTATTTGCAAAGGTCGAAGCCCTGATTGCAGACGGCTCCGCTAAGGCCGTTTGGACAATTTCGGGCGGCGGTATCGCTGAAGGTATTACCAAAATGTGTCTCGGCAACCGCCTGGGCTTCAAGTTCGACAAGCCCATGACCGACGAGGCGCTCTTCACGCCGGTGCGCGGCGCCTTCCTCGTGGAGGTTGACCGCGCGCTGCAAACGGGCGGCGAGACCATTGGCGCCGTCAGCGATAAATACGAGATCGTCTGCGGCGACCTTTCGCTGTCTTTAAGCGAATTGCAGAAGCTCTGGGAGGACAAACTCGAGCCGGTTTACCCCTGCAACATCAAAACCCGCGGCGACCGCCCGAACACCTATGTAAACGTCTGCAAGGAGCACCGCTCGGCGGCAATCGGCGTTGCCAAGCCGCGCGTGCTGATCCCGGTTTTCCCGGGCACCAACTGCGAATACGACACCGCCAAGGCGTTTGAAAACGCCGGTGCGCGCGCGGAAATCTTTGTCATCAAAAACCTCACGCCGCGTGACATAGAGGAATCCGTCGCCGAGATGGCCAAGCGCATCGGCCACTCCCAAATTGTGATGATCCCGGGCGGTTTTTCGGGCGGCGACGAGCCGGACGGCTCGGGCAAGTTCATCACCTCGTTTTTCCGCAACCCGGCCATCAAGGACAGTGTGCACGCGCTGCTCGGCAAGCGCGACGGCTTGATGCTCGGCATCTGCAACGGCTTCCAGGCGTTGATTAAGCTTGGCCTCGTGCCCTATGGCGAGATCCGCGACGCGGAGGAAAACAGCCCAACGCTGACCTTCAACACAATCGACCGTCACCAGTCGATGATGGTGCGCACCCGCGTCGCCTCCAATATGTCGCCCTGGCTGGCGCAGTGCGAGGTGGGCGATATCCACACGGTGGCGATTTCCCACGGCGAGGGCCGCTTTGTGGCGGATCAGGCGCTGATTAAAAGCCTGGCGGAAAACGGCCAGATCGCAACGCAGTATGTCGACACGTTCGGGCACCCGACCTTCGATATCCGGTTTAACCCGAACACCTCGTTCGACGCGATTGAAGGCATCACCTCCCCGGACGGACGCGTCTTCGGCAAGATGGCGCATTCCGAGCGCATCGGCGACAACGTCTGCAAAAACGTCTGCGGCGAGAAGGACCAAAAGATCTTCCAATCCGGCGTTGCCTATTTCACAAAATAAAAGGCGCCTGTGCGGCTGCCTTCCACCCCATATACCAAGCAAGCCCGGCAACGCCCCATGCGGCTGCCGGGCTTGTGTTTTAATCGGACCAACCCGTCTGAAGGACGCCAAGCGAAAGGAGGCGCTCTGTTTGAGCACCCATATCATCCGTGTCCCCAATGGAGAACGGAAAACCTTCCCTCCCCTGTTCCAGAATGCCAGCGGAACCATTGCGCGCACCTGCCTGGAGGGCTGCATGGGCAGTCTGTATGCGGACGACGCAGCGCAACCAAACTGCGCCGCCGCCATTGCCGGCGACTTTGTATACCTGGCCGGTGACGCGTCCCATCCTGCGGCCGGCCTGCTCGTGCAGCGTCTGCACGGAAAGCACCGGATGCTTGTCATCCCGCTCTCGGAGGGCTGGAAGCCGCTGCTGGAAACCCCGGAAATCCGCTGCCTGCCCATCCGGCGATACGCGTTTGCGCACGATACCAGCGGATTTAACCGCGTGCATCTGGCAGCTTGCACCCAAAACCTGCCCGCGGATTGTACGCTTCGCCGGATGGACGCCGCCGCCTACCGCCTTGCAATGCAGGAGGACTGGTCGCGCGATCTCTGCGTAAACTTCGCGGACGAGGCGGATTTCCTGCAAAACGGCCTGGGCTTCTGCGTCTGGCAAAATGGACGGCTCGCGAGCGGCGCCGCCTCCTACACCTGGTTTTCAGGCGGCTATGAAATTGAGATTGATACCCGGAAGGACTGCCGCCGCAAACATTTTGCAACCGCCTGCGCCGCAGCGTTTGTCCTGCACTGCCTGGACAACGGCAAGCTGCCCGGCTGGGACGCGGCAAACCCCGAAAGCGCGGCGCTTGCCACGCGGCTCGGCTACAAAGCGGAGGGTTCCTATACGGCGTACCAGCTTGTTTAAAACCGTTTATGCCATAAAAACGCCTGGGGAAACGGAGCGATTTTGTTTCCCCAGGCGTTTTTTGACGCCGCCTTCTATTCTCCCGCGAGCAGCGCGGCAAGCGCGGACACGCTCGGTACGACCCGCCCGGCGCCCGCTGCCTCGAGTTCTCCGGGCTCCGCATAGCCAAACAGGACGCCGACACTCCGCATGCCGCAGACGGCGGCGCCCAAAACATCGTGCCGCCGGTCGCCGATCATCAAGGCGTCGCGGCGTTTTTCCGCATCCAACCCAAGCTGCCGGCAGACCTCCTCAATCACTTCCGCTTTGTTGGTGCGCCGTCCGTCCAACTCGCTGCCAACCACCACTGTAAAATACCGGCGCAGCTCGTACTTTTCCAAAATCCGCTCGGCAAACACCTGCGGCTTAGAGGTGGCGACGGCGAGGGTTTTCCCCTGCGTTTGCAAGTTCGCAAGCATCTGCGGAATACCGACGAACACCCGGTTCTCAAACAGGCCGACCGTGCGGAACCGTTCCCTATATCTCTCCACGGCCAGAGCGGCTTTTTGCTTGTCAAACCCGTAAAACTCCTCAAATGAAGCCGCCAGCGGCGGGCCGATGAAGCAGGTCAGCCGGTCGGTATCCGGCTCGTCGATGCCGAACTGCCGCAGCGCGTATTGCACGCATTTGGTGATTCCCTCTTTGGGGTCGGTCAGGGTGCCGTCCAGATCGAATAGTAGATATTGCGCCAAGGGATGCACTTCCTCTCTTTTATTTTTTATATCAAAAGTTTCTCTTATAGACTTTTGATGCATCTATCTTTTCGTTTGTCGAGCAGGCCGCGACGGGCCCATCCTTTTTGACAGACAAAAAGGATGCAAAAATCTGATTAAGGGGTGCCGCTTACTTCCTCCAATGGACAGTACGCCGTATTCGGATAGGCAAAGGACGACGTGCAGCGGTCGCAGAAAGTGCGCTGACAGGTCGGAAGGCGCGCCCCTTAACAATCCCCAGCCATACCCGAGCGAGGATGTTTTCAGAAGGTTCCCTGCAAGGGAGGGGCCATTTGGTTAGTTCCCCTCTTTTGCAGCAAGCATTCTTGAATTCTGCCTAGCTTCCGTCCCGGAACGGGGTTCGCGAAGGGGGCAGGGCTCCCGACCCACATCTAACCATCCTGCGACCGCAGCGCCGCCGCCTTTGCCGCGCCGTGTACGGCGTACAGTCAATTGGAGGGGCCCGTTAGCCCCCTTGGCCGGCCTTTTTGCATCCTTTTTGGGCCGCCCCAAAAAGGATGGGCCTGTCGCGGCCCGAGCGACAAACCAAAAGAAAGAGGAAGCAAAGAGCTATAAGAAAAGCTTATGTAAAATAAAAGCATACTCCCGTCGCGGCCCCAGCGACAAACAAAAAAGCAAAATAGAAAGCGCCGCTATTTTATTCTACCCCGTCTGTCAAGTTTCCACACGGTTTGGCGGCGGCCCGCCGTGGATTTGCACTTTTGCCCCGAATTTAGTATCATAATAGAGAACATTTTCGGGCGGCTGTACCGGAACAACGCCGCCTGTCACAGATGGACCAAACAGATCATACACCATGAAATTATACAGAAAGGCTGGTGAAGCGCAGTGCTGCAATTGCTATTGGGCAGGGCGGGCGCCGGGAAATCCACATGGATCCGGGAACAGGCCGCAAAACGGGCTGCAGCCGGCAAACAGGTGATGCTCCTGGTGCCCGAGCAGGTCTCGTTCGAGACGGAAAAACAGATCTTGCAGCGGCTGGAAGGCCGCTATATCGAACGGGTGGAGGTGCTGAGCTTTACCCGGCTGTGCAACCTGATTTTCCGCACCTTCGGCGGCCTGGCCGGGCAATACGTGGACGACGCTTCTAAAAACGTATTGATGCACCTTGCGTGCCTACAGGTGAAAGACGCATTGCAAGTGTATGGAAGGCAGGCCGAACGTGCCGCCTTCGCTGAACGCATGACCCGGACGATTGACGAGCTCAAAAACGCCGCGGCCGGCCCCGAGGATGCACTGCACCTCAGCGCGATACTGCCAGAGGGCGCTCTGCGGCGCAAAACCGCCGATATTGCCATGATCTACTGCGCGTACGACGCATTGCTTGCCGGGCGTTTTTTGGACGCGCTCGATGATCTGGGCCGCGCCGCAAAGCTCGTGGAGGGCACCGGCTTTTTTGCCGGCTTTGAAATTTTCATCGATGCGTTCGGCGGCTTTACGGCGGCGCAGTTGCAATTGCTGCGCTGCATGCTCGCCTCCGGCGCGCCGGTCACAGCCGCTTTCTGCTGCGACACTCTAAACGACCCTTACGACGGCATGGGCCTGTTTTCCAATGTCATTCACACCGCAAACCGGCTCAAAAGCCTGGCGCGCGAATGCGGCGTGCCGGTGAAAAAGCCGGTGATACTAACCGAAAACCGGCGCGCGGAAAAGCCAAGCCTCGCCGCGCTGGAAGAGCAGATCATGCGCGAGCGCATCGCGCCTGTACCCATGGACGACGGCGGTTTGCGCCTTCTGCAAGCCCGGACCGCCTATGAGGAGCTCGAGCTGGCCGCCTGCGAAATCGTCCGCCTAACCCGAGAGGAGGGCCTGCGCTTTCGTGATATTTTGCTGATTGCCCGTATTCCCCACACCTACGAGGGGATGGCTGCGGGCATTTTTGCACGCTATGGAATCCCCTGCTATTTTGATAAGCGGCGCGAAATCGAGACGCTGCCGCTGTTCGCACTCTGCCGCGCCGTACTCACGGTCGCCGGCGGCGGCTGGCACACCGAAGCGCTGCTGCGCTGCATGAAAACCGGGCTGTTGGGCTTCTCTCCCGAGGAGACCGCGCTGCTTGAAAACTATGCGTTCACCTGGGGCCTCGACAAACACCAGTGGGAGCAGCCGTTTGCGCTGCATCCCGCTGGACTGGCAGGCAAATTGGACGAAACGGCCGCAGCGGCGCTTGCGCGGCTCGAAACCATCCGCGTCCGGCTAGTACAGCCGCTGGAGGCGCTGAAGCAGCGCGCCGCCGGTATGCACACCGGCGCGGACTATTGCGCCGCGCTGTTTACATATCTGGAAGAAATCGACGTCCCAGGCAGCATCCGCACCGCCTGCACGGCGATGCGCGGGCAGGGCGAAACCGAACGCGCCGACGAATATCTGCGCGCTTGGGAGCAGCTCTGCGGCGCGCTCGACGCACTGGCGCACATCCTGGAGGACACCCAGTTGGCCGCCACGCGCTTTGCCGAGTTGTTCGCCCTCTATACCTCCTGTGTGGACATCGGCACACTGCCGCAGACGCTCGACCAGGTGGTTCTTGCGGACGCCTCCCGCGTGCGGCCCGGCGAACCGCGCGCCGTTTTCCTGCTGGGTGCGGACGAGGGCGTTTTCCCTGCCGCTCCCGCGCCGGACGGCATTTTCTCCGAAGCGGAGCGCAAAATCCTGCGGAAATGCGGCGCAAACCTCGCCGACACCGGCGACCAGGCCGAAATCGACGAGCGGTTTTACGCCTATGCCGCCGCAGCCTGCGCCTCCTCGTTTGTCTATATCTCCACCCGGCAATCGGACTTATCCGGCCGGTCCTATACCCCGTCGGCGCTTTGGAGGCAGGCGGACGAGCTGCTCGGCCACCCGGAGCCGCTCACGCTGTCCGCGCTTAGCCCGCTTGAGCGCATCGCGGACGAGCGCTCCGCCTTTGCGCTGTTCTCCGCCGTCTATCACGAGGACACACCCTTCACGGCGTCGCTGCGCGCCTATCTTGAGCGGTCCGGGTATACCGGGCCGCTCGCGGTGCTCGACGCGGCTGCGCTGGAAAAACCCGCAAGGCTGCAAGATCCGGACCTCCTGCACAAGCTGTTCGGCGGCCGGATGCGCCTCTCCCCTTCCCGGCTGGAGAGTTTTTTCCGCTGCCCGTTTTTGTTCTTTTGCAGCTATGTGCTGCAGGCAAAGCCGCGCCGCAAAGCCGAGCTTTCGCCGCTGGAATCCGGCTCCGCGATTCACTTTGTGCTGGGCGAGGTGCTCCGGAAGCTGGGCCGGGACGGCCTGGTCCCGCTCGACGCGCCGCGCGCCGAACGGCTGATCGAGCAGGCGCTGGCACATTACTTGCGCGAGACGCTCGGCGGCGTGCAGGGCAAACCCGCGCGCTTCTCCTATCTCTACAAACGCCTGCAAAACACCCTGATGAACCTTGTGAGACACCTCTCCATGGAATTTGCCGAGAGTGAATTTTTTCCCGCGGCGTTTGAAGCGCCCATCCGAAACGGCGGGGCGTTTGCGCCGCTTGTCGTCCACACCCCGCTCGGCGGCACCGTGGAGGTCGAAGGGATCGTTGACCGCATCGACACCTATGAAAAGGACGGACAAACCTATGTCCGCGTAGTGGACTACAAATCCGGCGCGAGACAGTTCCGGCTGAGCGATGTGCTGGGCGGCCTCAATATGCAGATGCTTCTCTATCTCTTTGCGGTCTGCCAAAACGGGAAGGACGCCTATCAGGGCGCGCTGCCCGCCGGCGTTTTGTATATGCCCGCAAAAAACACCATCGCCACGGTAGAACGCGGCGCGGACGAAGCCGCCG